>JBKKCW010000218.1:0-2884 GCA_046712485.1 Candidatus Limnocylindrales bacterium | reverse complement strand
GGGTCGGAGTCGGGGTCGGAGTCGGAGTCGGCGTCGGGGTCGGCGTCGGACTCGGCGAAGGCGTCGGACTCGGCGAAGGCGTCGGCGCTGGGCTGGGGCGTGGGGTCGGACCTGGACTGGGGCGTGGGGTCGGTGTGGGTGTCTGGCTGGGGATCATCGTCGGAGTTGGCCCGCGGGTCGGCGCTGGCGTGGACAGCGGCCGTAGCGTCGGCGGCGTCGCCCTCGGAAGCGGCGTTTGGCGCAACGAGGAGGTCGCCGCGGGCGTCGACTGCAACAGCGGAGGAGGAGGCGATACGGACGCAGGCGTCGCGGTCGGGTTCGACGCCTCCGGGGACTGGCCAGGCGACGGAGCCCCGGGGGACCCGTCAACCGCCGCAGCTCCATCGGCCACGCTCGGCGATGGTGGGGCGTTGTCGAGAGACCGCTCCGCGGCGACCCGGGGAGTCGCCGTCAGGTCCTCAACGCCGCCTGCCGGGCCGAAGTACGAATCGATCAGGACCATCAATGCCAGCACCGCGCCGCCAGCGGCAGCGGCGGCCACCAGAATCGGGGCAGGCACACGGTAGCGCCGGCCACGGGTAGGGACGCCAAGCCATCGCGCCGCTTCTCCCTGGATGCCACACCCGGGGCAAACGCCAACAGCTCGCTCCCAGCATGCCGTGCACGCTGCAACCGCGCAGTATTGGCAAGCGGTGAGCGCCGACGCCGAGGCTCGGCCGCAGATTTCGCAGAACAGCGTGGCCATCTACACGCGACCACGCGGACCCAGGCGGGGCGAGTGCCGATGGCAGTCGGGCCGGCAGGTCGTCTTGATCTGGGACATTTGGGATGACTGTGACCGGTCAGGCGTCGTCTTCCTGTTCGCAACTGATCGGATGTTCTTGCATTTCTCTCGCACTGGTCTGGCGTCACGACTCGAACGCCAACCCGCGCCTGTCCGAACGCCGCCATGAACGCCAGATCGGCTCACTCGTTCGCCCGCCTGCATATTTGTGCCCGCAAGGCTTGACTGGGATTTAACAGAGCCTTAACGCGCTGGCAAACGGCCGTTGACCCCATCGATCGACCGTACCCGAGGTAGACCGGGAGGGAATGCCCGAAGCGAGACCGCGCGCGCGTGACGCGGTCATCAGGAGGATCCATCGAGTGACAATCAAAGACGCAAAGCGTCTGAGTGCATTGGCGTTGCTGGCAACGATCGCACTGGGGGCGTGTTCAGGCGCCGGGGCCACTGCTTCGCCATCCGCAGCCGAATCGGCTGCAGCGAGCGAAGCCGCCCCGTCGGAGGCCGCATCAGAAGCGCCGGCGGACCTCAGTGGCAGCGTGACGATCGACGGTTCGAGCACCGTCTACCCGATCACCGAGGCCGTCGCCGAGGAGTTCCAGGCTGCCAACAGCGGCGTCCAGGTGACGGTAGCGTTCTCAGGCACCGGGGGCGGGTTCAAGCTTTTCTGTGCCGGGGATACCGACATCAACGACGCATCCCGCCCGATCAAGCCCGATGACGAGGGCGAGGGTGTGGCTTGCGAAGCGAACGGCATCGAATACGTCGAGCTCCAGGTCGCCATCGATGGCCTGACCGTGGTGGTCAACCCGGAGAACACGTTTGCGACCTGCCTGACCGTCGAAGAGCTGGCCAAGATCTATGGGCCGGACTCGCCGTCAGGCCTCCTCTGGAGCGACGTCCGTGCGGACTTCCCAGCTGAGCCGGTGAACCGCTTCATGCCGGGTCCCGACTCCGGCACGTTCGACTACTTCACCGAGGAGATCAACGGCGAGGTCGACGCGGCGACCCAGGATGCCTCCGTCTCCGAGGACGACAACCAGCTCGTCACCGGGGTCGCCGGGGACGTCAACGCGATCGGCTTCTTCGGATACGCCTATTACGTCGAGAACAGCGACAAGGTCGCAGCGGTCGAAGTGGACGGCGGCGACGGGTGCGTCGCCCCGACCGATGAGACGATCAACACCAACTCCTACCAGCCGCTCAGCCGTCCGCTGTTCATCTATCCCGATGTCGGCAAGGCCAAGGAACGGGCCGAGCTAAAGGCGTTCGTCGACTTCTATCTCGACAACTCGCAGACCCTTTCGTCCGAGGTCGGCTACGTCGCCCTTCCTGACGACCTTCTTCAGGCCGAAAAGGACGAGTGGGCGGCCGCCGTCGGAGGCTGACCACTACAGCACCACCAGCCCACTCCTCCAACGCACCGGCTCGACGCTCGGATCGAGCCGGTGCGTCTTCCCATCCCCCGCTCGGCCCACGCACAATAGGCTGAACGGATCTGGAGGCCCGAGGAATGTCCGCACCGCCGATCCAGCTCACCAGGCGACGACCGATCTCCGAACGCGTCATCGAGGGCGCGTTGTTTGCGTCGGCCGTCCTCGGGGTCGTGACAACGGCCGGGATCATCATCGTGTTGGCCGCCCAGACGTTCCAGTTCTTCCTCGAGGTGCACCCCGTCGACTTCCTGACGGGCACGAAGTGGTCCGCCGCCATCCGGCCGTACGCCTTCGGGATCCTGCCGCTCGTGTCGGGCACGATCCTCATCGCCGGCATCGCCATGATCGTGGCCGTCCCGCTTGGCCTCCTCGCGGCAGTCCTCCTGGCTGACTACGCTTCACCCCGCATTCGGAGCGTGGTCAAGCCGTTGCTGGAGACGATCGCGGGCATCCCGACGATCGTGTTCGGCTTCTTCGCGATCAACTTCCTCGCACCCCACATCCTGCAACCACTCCTGGGCAAAGGGAACATCGGGATCTTCTCGGCCCTCGCGGCCGGGATCGTCGTCGGATTGCTTGTCACCCCGCTCATCGCGTCGATCTCCGAGGACTCGATGCGGGCGGTGCCGCGCGGGATGCGAGAGGGCGCCTATGCCATGGGCGC
>JBKKCW010000217.1:0-3247 GCA_046712485.1 Candidatus Limnocylindrales bacterium | reverse complement strand
CTCACCGACAAAGAGGTCGTGACGCCAGATCAGTCCCTCGAGGGGCGGACTTGGGTTCTCGACGGGATCGTGTCCGGTGACGCAGTTTCGAGCGTACCGGCAGGGGTCACCGCGTCGATCAAGGTGGACGGCGATCGCGTCGACGTCATCGCCGGATGCAACACCGGGGGCGGGTCGGTCGAGGTGACGCCGGACACACTCACGTTCGGTCCGATCGCCACGACGAAGATGGCCTGCGAGGCCGGGGCGATGTCTGTGGAGACGGCCGTGCTCGCCATTCTGTCCGGACCAGTGAGCTACACGATCGACGCCGACGTCCTCAACCTCGATGCCGGCGGCGCCGGTCTGCTCTTCCGCGCGAGGTCCTAGCCAACGCTGCGGTCAACCGGCACGATCATCAGGTAGCCCGTCGGCACGCCAAGGTTCACCCGGCTTCGTGTCACATCGCGCAGGACGAATTGTTTTGCCAGGGTCGCTGGCGACACCAGGCTGTTTGGCTTGGGGCTCTTGCCCCACATAGAGCTGCCGTGTGGATAGAGCGGGTCGAGAACCCGGATCCCGGTCACCTCGAAGTCGTCGGTCCTGCGTGGATCCGCCGTCGACGCGAAGCCGCTCATCACCCAGGCGTGACGGCCTCGCCACATGACGAGGCCGACGGGTCGCTTCGTGGCCCGCATCGCCTCAGCCGCGGTGGTCAGCGCCGCATCGAGCGTTGGGACCGAGACGAGCTCGTACGGTCCGATCCCCAGCTCGTTGAGGACGGCCGTCCAGCCTCGCGGATTGGCGCCGCCAAACGGGCTGAAACTCAGATCGCGAGCCATCCCCCAAAGCTCTTCCTGCTGGGCCCGGGTGGTGTGCGAGCCGTCCGTGGCCATGTTGAGCGCCATCTGGAGGCTCGCGCCGACGCACAACTCGAAGGTGTACTGGGCGACGAAGTCGCCCTTGCGGTAGAGGTTCATCGCAAAGGGCTCAGCGTCAGCAGAAGCGGTTGTCGGCGCCGGCGTCGGGCTCGGGTTCGGCTCCGCCGCCGGGGCGATCGACGCGGGTACTGGCGTGCGCTCGGCGGTGGCTGCTGCGCTCGCCTCACCGCCGGTGACCGCATCCACGCTTGGTCCGGTAGCGACCGGCGGCGCCGCTTCCAGGGAAGGGGCCGGCGGGTTGGTGGCCACAGACGTCGCCGATGGCAGGGCCGCTGTCGCAGCAGTGGACGGCTCGGCTGACGCCTGGCCGACCGGCGCACAGGCGGACAGGAGCACGGCCGCGAGCGGGCCGAGCACCATGAGCAAGGGACGACGGGTCACGAGGGAGGAGCCAGCACGGTCGCCGCAGTATGCCGCCAAACCGGAAATCGGCTCGGCGCGGACTCGAGTTCGTGGCGAGCTCCGACATTCGTTCCGGGCGGTTGGCTCGCCGTGGCCCCGGCGACCCATCGGCCCACCATCCCCCTCCAGATATTCACGGGGAAGGGTACGTGCGAAGGCGAGGGGATCATTTAGCCCACTGGCTCGCGCTTGCCGTGCATGGACAGCTTGGTGGTTGGCCCAAATTGGGTGCGAATTCGGGCAACCGTTTCACGGTGAGTCAGCGAATGACTACACGATAGGCGATGGGCTGCTTTGAGTCCGGACCAGTCGGGGGGTGACTAAGAGACGAGGCGGGCGGCGGGACGAGGGGTGCGGCACCAGTGCGCTACCGTGGCGGTCATGCCCAGATCGCGTGGTGGCCAAAGATTGCCCCAGGCGATCATCTCGGTCGAGGGCTGCATGCACGCCACGCTCCGGCTCGACACGATCCTGCGACCATTGGCGCAGGAGGTGCAGGATGAAGATCGGGATCATCGTTCCGCAGGGCTGGATCGGCGAGTACGACGGATGGAATCCGCTCGACGCGTGGCGCCGGACGGCGGACGTCGCGACCCAGGCCGACCGGCTCGGGTTCGAGTCGATCTGGATGTACGACCACTTTCATACGGTCCCCCGACCGACGGACGAGATCACCTTCGAATCATTCACGTCGCTTTCCGCCCTCGCGGCGCTGACCGGGCGCGTTCGGCTCGGCCACATCGTGATCTGCACCGCCTTCCGCAACCCTGCGCTGACGGCCAAGATGATCTCGACGATGGATTCCATAAGCGGCGGCCGGATCGACCTTGGGATCGGCGCCGGCTGGAAGCGCGATGAGTGGCTGGCGTATGGCTACGGCTTCCCAGAGACGAAGGAGCGACTCGCGAGGCTCGATGACGATCTCGGTGTCATCACGGCCATGCTCGAGGGTGACCGGCACCAGCACGCCACGTTCAGCGGGACCTATGCGCAGGTGAACGGTGCCCGCAATGTCCCAAAGCCGATCCAGCAGCCGCGAACCCCGATCATGGTAGGCGGCAACGGGCCGAACGTGACATGGCGGCTCGCGGCCAAGTATGCGGACGAGCTCAATGTCGATGGCATGTCACCTGACGAGGTGGCCGAGGCACTGCCGGTCATTCGCAGCCGCTGCGAAGAGATAGGGCGGGATCCTGCGACGCTCCCCGTGTCGGTGCACATCTGGAGCGAAACCTTCACGATCAGAGGTGCACCGCGCGTAGACCTGCTGGCCGCCTACCGGGAGCTGGGGGTCAGCCGCGTGATGGGCATCGATCGCACCTCGACGACCGACGACGAGGCGCTCGAAGCCGTCGCGGAGGATGCCCGTGCGGCGGGGTTGGATCTGGCGGACCTGGGGCCAGTGTCTACCTAGATTCCTGCGCCTTGAGCGCGGCGAGCAGACGGTCGATCATGGTCTGGCGCAACTTCCCGGCGTCAGCCTCGCGGGCCATCGACTCGCGTGTCGTGGCGTCGCCGTAGCCAGCAACGAGGCGGACGTCCCGACGCCGCACCTCGGTCAATTCGTAGGCTCGAGCCCGAAGCAGCGCCTGCTCGAGCGCGGCGACTTCCTGGTCGGAGTCGATGACGATGTCGAGTCGGATGAGGTGGCGATCCTGAGCATCCATTCGAACGTTCCTCTGGTGCCGGGTGTGGTTCCCGGCGGGCCGACGATATCGTCTTCACGAGTCACGGCTAGGCGACGGCCGGCGGCAACGACGGCACGCCGGGCGGCGTGAGTTCGACAACGACCGATCCGGTCACGTTCGCAACGACGGACGACCCGAGGTTCGTCCGCCAGCCCGCGATGCTTGCCGGGTCCGTGTGGCCATGGAGCCACAACGGCGGGCGCAATCGCTCGAGCAGCCAGCGATAGGCGGCGTACC
>JBKKCW010000216.1:0-17369 GCA_046712485.1 Candidatus Limnocylindrales bacterium | reverse complement strand
GATATGGGCCTGTCGGCGTCAGCGGGCCAACAGCAACGGCCTTCATGAGTAACACCTAACGAGGCTCCGCCTCAGACCGACAAGGCGAGCCACAAGATCTCTAGGCGAGTCTCGGCCGTCAGCCGATGCCGCGCCGCTTGTCCAGTACGACCTGCAGATCCTGGCTGATGCCCGTGGCGAAGCCCGCCTCGCTGAGAGCGAGGTAGTACTCCCACATCCGGATGAACCGCTCGTCGAAGCCCATCGCCCGGACGTCGTCGAGCCTCGCAATGAACCGCTCCCGCCACGCTCGGAGGGTGAGTGCGTACGACGCCGAGATCTCGGTCACGCCAGTGATCAGGAAGCGCGTGTCGTGCAACGAACGCTCGATGACGGCAAGCGATGGACACAGCCCGCCAGGGAAGATGTACGTCTGGATCCAGTTGGCGCCGCGCAGCTGACGCTCGTAGGCCACGTCCGGGAACGTGATCGTCTGCAGGCTCATCCGGCCACCGGGGCGCAGCGCCCGGTCGCAGACCTCGAAGAACGACCCGAAGTACTCGGCTCCCACCGCTTCGAGCATCTCGATCGACACGATGGCGTCGTACGTGCCCTCGATGTCGCGGTAGTCGCGGAGCTGAACCTCGACAATGTTGTCGAGGTTGGCCGCATGGGTGCGTTGCCGTGCCAGGTCGTATTGCTCGCGCGAGATCGTGATCGACGTCACCCGGCAGCCAAGCTCACCGGCAGCGTAGAGTGCAAAGCCACCCCAGCCGGTCCCGATTTCGAGGACGTGCTGGCCGGCCACCAGGCCGGCATTGGCGGCGATGATGCGGTACTTGTTGCGCTGCGCGTCGGCGAGATCCTGCTCCGGTGATTCGAAGACCGCGCTGGAGTACGTCATCGTCTCGTCGAGGAAGAGCCGGTAGAAGTCGTTGCCCAGGTCGTAGTGGGCCGCGATGTTGCGCCGGCTGCCGGTTCGGCTGTTTCGCCGTAGCCGGTGGCCCGCCGTCCGGAACAGCTGGGTCGGAACGCGGAACCACCCACTTGTGAGTGCGAGCGACTCGCGGTTACGGGCCGCGAGCCGAAGCAGGGCCGCAAGGTCCGGGCTGGACCACAACCCGTCCATGTATGCCTCGCCACCGCCGGTCTCGCCGCCCAGGAGCATCCGGGTCAATGCCGTGCCGTCGTGGATGTGGATCTCGGCGTTCGTCCTCGACGACGTATCGCCATGGACGGTCCGCGAGCCATCAGGCAGGACGACGGTAAGCCGACCGTGTTGGATGCGTTCGGCGGCGGCCAACGCGACCCGCCACGCGGCTCGCTCCAGGAGGGATCCGACGCTCACTCGAGGGCGAGACGTGACGGTTCGTGCAGTCAAGGGAGGACCTCTCGATGTCGGTGAAAGGAAGCGCCGCGGAGCCACAGGCGCAGTGCGTGCCAATGGATCATCAGGATGGTCTTATGCGTCACGAGCGGATGCCGGAACAGCATCCGAAGCACGTTCCGATCAGTCAGCGGCCGCCGTACCAGATCCAGGCTCGTGTGCAGCACGAGGCCGCCAGGCTGTTCGTGGTTGATGGTGATCCGCAGCCGCGACGCCTCGTCGCGGACCCGTACCGTGTAGCCGCCAGCGGACTCGATGAACGGCGAGACGTAGAACGCCTTCTCCATCGACGCGACGAAGTTTGACTCCGAGTCGTGGGATCGCAGCGTGTAAAGGTGCCGCTCGCCATGTGTGTTGTGGACCTCGACGACGACCACTCGGAGCGTGCCTTCCGGGTCGCGGCAGAGGTAGAAGCTGGCCGGATTGAAGACGTACCCCAGGACCCGCGGGTTCGTCACCAACGTGATCTGCCAGCCAGTCGGATCCTCGCCCTCGCCGCGCAGGTGGTCGAGGAATGCCCCCCGGAGATCTGCCGCGGGCGGGTCGAGGTGATCGCCGTCCCGGATTTCCAGGACCCGGCGTCGGTTCCGGCCCACCAGCCGCGAGACGTGATTGATACCGTCGAGCTCGTCGAGGTCGAGGGCCAGGTAGTGGACTCCATGCTCAAGGGCGTAGATGAACGGCCGGGCGCGCCGATGCCGGACCACGCCTTCGAGCAGATGCGTTCTCATGCTGCGCGCTCCGCGGTCGGTTCGACGTCGCCGGCCGTCGCGGCGGACATGACCCGATCGGCGGCCTCGATCCCGGATCGACAGCCGTCTTCGTGGAAGCCATAGCCGAGGTGGGCGCCGGCGTAGTACGTGTCGCGCCATCCCTGCAGTTCGGTGATCCTGGCCTGAGCATCGAGCGTCTCGAAGGTGTACAGCGGGTGCCGCATGGTGCGATCGGCGAGGATGCGAGCCGGGTCCAGCCGCTCGTCCGGGTTGACCGAGACGAAGTACTGCTCCAATCCGGGCAACGCCTGCAGGCGGTTCATGGAGTACGTCATCGTAAGCGCGTCGCCCGGTACACGATGGTCCGCCTGATCGATGTTCCACGATGCCCATGCGGCCGCTCGCTTCGGCATCAGGGCGCGGTCGGTGTGGAGCATGACCCGGTTCTGCGAGTAGGCGAAGGCGCCGAGTGCCCCGCGTTCTCGGCCGTCGGCGTCGTGCAGCAGTCCCAACGCATCGTCGGCGTGCGTGGCGAGGACGACGGCGTCGAACCGGTCGCTCCGGCCGGCCTCGGTCCTGACCGTCACCCCGAGGTCCGCCCGCGCGACATCCACGACGGGATCGCCGGCACGGATCGCGTCGTGCCCGATGCTGTCCACGATCCGCTCGACGTAGGTCATGGAGCCGCCGACGATCGTTCGCCACCGCAACGCTCGGCCGACGCCGATTAGCCCGTGGTGATCGAGGAATGCAAGGAGGTAGTCGACCGGGAAGTCGAGGATCCGGTCGGACGCGGTGGACCACACCGCCGACGTGATCGGGATGAGGAAATGGTCGCGAAACCCGGGCCCGAAACGCATGTGATCGAGGTAGTCGCCGAGCGTCGCCCGGTACGTGACCCCGGCGTCCATTCGATCGCGCGCGTCGCGATAGAAGCGCAGGACGTCCGCGAACATTCGCCAATGGCCCGAACGCAACGCCGCGGACGGCTGCGCGAACCAACCTCGCGCGCCTCGGGAGCTGAACTCCACGCCACATGCCCGGCAGACCGACCCGAGCGACATGTCGCTCGCCTGCGTCTCGATCCCGAGCTCGGCCATGAGCGCCAGGAACGTGGGGTACGTTACGTCGTTGTGGACGATGAAGCCCATGTCGACCGGGAGCTGTCCATCCGCTGTGTCGACCATCACGGTCTTGACGTGGCCGCCGACGGGCGACTCGGCGTCATACAGCGCAATCTCATGCTGACGATGGAGGGCGTAGGCGGCACTCAGGCCGCTGATCCCGGCCCCGATAACGGCGACTCGCATCAGCGGGCCACGTCTGCGCCGCTGGCCCCGAGGTCCTCGAACGCGGCGTCCATCCCGGCGGCGGCATCGCGGCCGAGCTTCTCGAAGGTCCCGCCCAGGAATGGCTCGACCAGGCGCAACAACCCGCCAAGGCGGATGTCTGCCGAGTAGTCGACGATGGTGCCGTCGCCGGCGCGTTCGAAGCGGATCTCATCGACCGCCTTGACGTTGGAGCCCGACCCGACGAGGACGACGCGGTGCGGCCGATCGAAGTCGCGGATGCTGTACTCCATGGGGGCAACGCGGCCGCCCATGCGGACCATCAGGCTGTACCGGGCGCCAGGACCGACCGGTCCTTCGTCCAGCCGGCGGGATGACGTGGTCCCGGGGTCCCACTCCTGCGAGTTGGCGAAGTCGGCGACGAAGTCGAAGGCCGCCTCGATCGGCAGGGTCGTGGCGATGCGCTCGTGGATGCGGGTCATGTCGTTACTCCGTGGAGGGGTTGTCGGGTTTGTGGGCGATCGGTCGGTGTCGGGACCGGATCCACCACATCGGTCAGGCGCACGACGACCTCCCAGAGTCGGCGGCGGTCAGCGGCGGAGACGCGGGTGCTGGGCAGCCGGTCGAATGGCCGTGGTCGCCGATCCAGGAAGACGCGGCCCGTGACACCGGCCGCGGCCGGGTCGGCGGCGAGCCATACGGTGGTGTCGGCGCCCTGGGCCGGCGTGCGCAGGATCGGGTCCATGAGGCCGTAGAACCGGGGCAATGCCGCGGAGATGCCGGGCGTATCCGCCCAGCCTGGGTGCATGGCATTGAACGCAACCTGGCCGGCCGGGATGCGCCGTGCCCACTCCCGAACGAGCGCGACCTGGGCCCGCTTGGCGTGGGCGTAGGCGCGCGCGCCATCGAACGGTGCGTGCTCCCATTGGAGGTCATCGAGTCGGAGTCGCTGGGCGTACATCCCGCCCGAGGTCACAGCGACGACGCGGGCCTCACCGGTGGTGCGGAGCAGCGGCAGGAGTCCGGAGACCAGCGCGAACGGCCCGAGGACCAGGGTCGCGAAGGTGGCCTCGAATCCATCCGGGCTCTCGATCCGCTCCGGGAAGAGAGCGCCGGCGTTGTCGATAACGACGTCGAGCCGGGGTTCGGAATCGAGAACGCGAGCAACGGCTTGGCGGACCGAGGTCAGTGAGGCCATGTCGGCGACGACTGTCGGGAAGCGGTCGGCGTCGTAGGTGCGGATGAGGTCATCCCGAACCGCGGTGAGCCGGTCCCGGTCACGACCGACCAGGACGATGCGGGCTCCCAGACCGGCGAGCGCGTCGGTGGCCGCTCGACCAAGGCCCGAGGTCGGTCCGGTGATCAGGACCGTTCGACCGCGCAGCGCGTTGGCGGACGGCTGGGTCCAGCCGAAGAGGCGGCGGCGCACCGAGTATCCGATGCTGGAGAAGCTGGGAACGACCGCGATCTCAAGCGCGTCGTCAACGAGCTGTCGGATGTTCATCATGCCAAGGGGTGCGCAGACCCGATCGAAAAGGATCGGTCGGGTCGCTCGATGGGTCTCCTATGTCACCCTACCCGCAGTGGCGGAGCTCGACCTGCTATGTCCATTCTTTGTATAGGGTGGTGCCGAGAAGATACGGCAGTTGTACGGAAAGTGTCAAGGTATGGCCCGGCTGCTACACTGAGCAAACCATGAACAGCAACGCCTGCGACAGCCGGCTGTCGCGTCCAGGGTGGGGGCGACCGTCGCGGCCGCTGCCCGCCGACGCGCCGTGACGACGACTGTCGTCTGGTTTCGACGAGACCTGCGTCTGCACGACCACCCCGCGCTGGCCGGTGCGCAGGCCGACGGCGACCGGATCGCTCCCCTGTTCGTGATCGACGAGCGTCTTCAGGCCGGACGCTTCCGCTCGGCCAATCGCCTGTGGTTCATGCGCGGCAGCGTATCTGCGCTGGCAACCGCGCTCGAGGTACGCGGGGCACCGCTGTCCGTCGTGCGCGGCGATCCGTCGGAGATCGTGCCGGCGTTCGCGACAGCGGTGGGCGCGGGGCGGGTCGTGGCCAGCCGCGACTACACGCCGTACGGGCGCGGGCGCGACGACCGGGTCGCGGCGGAACTGGGTCGGCGCGGTATCGAGTGGGGCACGTTCCCGGGTCTGCTCATCCACGAACCAGAGGACGTCGCCACCGCGGACGGCCGATCGTTTCGCATGTTCGGGCCATTCCAGCGGGCCTGGCTCGAGCGACCCGAACGCGACATCCTGGCGGCCGCCGACGCCATCGCGGGTGTCGGGACAGGCCATGGTCGCAGGGTCGAGGATCTCCTCGAAGCCATCACGCCGAGCGCCGATCCTGCGCTGCTGCCGGCCCCCGGAGAGGACCATGCTCGCGAGCGCCTCGCTCGCTGGTCCGCGTCGAGGGCACTCGATCGGTACGCGACCGACCGCGACCGGCTCGACCTGGATGGCACGTCCCGTCTGGGCCAGGACCTGCGCTGGGGCCTCATCTCACCTTCGGCCGTCGCGGAACGTTGTGCCGGGCCGGGAGAGGGACGGCGGCGCTTCCTGAGCGAGCTCGCGTGGCGCGACTACTACGCACACCTGCTGTGGCACGAGCCGCGCCTCGGGCATACGTCGTTCCGGCCGTCGCTCGACAAGGTGGCCTGGGAGCGCGACCCTCGCGCCATCGACGCGTGGCGAACCGGTCGAACCGGCTACCCGGTCGTCGACGCGGCGATGCACCAGCTCACCACGTCCGGCTGGATGCACAACCGGGCGCGGATGATCGCCGCCTCGTTCCTCACCAAGCATCTCGGTGTCGACTGGCGGGTGGGCGAGCAGTACTTCATGGAGCACCTCATCGACGGCGATCCGGCAAGCAACAACGGCGGCTGGCAATGGGCAGCGTCGACGGGGACAGACGCACAACCGTGGTTCCGGATCTTCAACCCGACGCTCCAGGGCATCCGCCACGATCCCGACGGCGCGTATGTGCGTCGGTGGGTCCCCGAGCTGGCCGGACTGCCGCGCGAGGTGATCCACGCCCCGCCACCCGGAGCCTATTTCGCGCCGATCGTCGACCACCGTGAGGCTCGCGTGCGGGCGCTCAACGCGTACCGCGACGCATCGCGGACTCGCTAACGCCGATCTTGGCCGAGACCCGGCTCATGTGTCGTCGGCGGCCCGCCCTCGGCCCGGCGGACGGCCCGCTCCGCGAGGACGCGGATCGTCCCGCGGAAGATCAGGCCATGCAGCGGATATAGCGCGTACCAATAGGCGAGTCCAGGCAGCCCCTTTGGCTCGAAGAATGCCGTCTGGACGAGACGGCTACTGCCATCGGTCGCCATCACCTCGTACTGGAGCCACGCACGGCCGGGAACCTTCATCTCCGCCCGCAAGCGGAGCAGGTTCGGCCGCCGGATCTCCTCCACCCGCCAGAAGTCGAGCGCGTCGCCGACTCGGAGCCGGGCGGGGTCGCGGCGTCCGAGGCGCATCCCGACGCCGCCGACAACGCGATCCACAAGTCCCCTGATCCTCCAGAGCAAGTTCGCGTACGGCCAGCCCGCGTCGCCGCCGAGGCGCTCCACCTCGGCGAAGATCCGCTCGGGCGACGCGGCGACGACGCGCTCCCGACGTTCGACGATCATCCCCTCGAGGGAGGTGACCGACGAGAAGCTCGCCCGATCCGTTGCGGCGAGCGCGTCGAACCAGGTGGACTCGACGCCGTCCGGACTAGTCCGATCCATCGCCCGCCTGAGCGCCGTGACATAGGAATGTGGCTCGAAGCCGAACGCGGCGGCCGGGCGGGAGTCCCGGACGACGACCTCGTTGCGAAGGCCCTCGATGAGCGGCCGGGCGATCCCTGCCGGCACCGGCGAGATCAGATTCACCCAGTACGACGAGAGCCGGGGCGTGAGCACCGGAACCGGAATCATCAGGCGATGGAGGCCGCGGATCCGAGCGTACCCCCGCATCATGTCGCCGTACGAGAGGATGTCGGGACCGCCGATCTCGACGATGCCCGTCACCTCCGGGTGGTCCAGCGCGCCGACGAGGTAGTCGAGCACGTCCGCGATTCCGATCGGCTGGCAGCGCGTCGCCACCCAGCGGGGCGTGATCATGATCGGCAGGCGCTCGGTCAAGTGGCGCAGGATCTCGAACGACGCGCTGCCGGACCCGATGATCACAGCCGCCCGGAACTCGGTGACCGGCACCCCGTGCGCGGCGAGCTGGGCGCCCGTCTCGTGACGGCTGGCCAGGTGGTGGGAGAGGTCGGCCGAATCGTCGCCCAGGCCGCCGAGGTAGACGATCCGCGCCACCCCGGCACGCTTCGCCGCCTGTGCGAAGTTGCTGGCCGCCTGCCGATCCCGCTCAGCGAATTGCCGTTCACCCGAGCCCATCGAGTGAGCCAGGTAGTACGCCACGTCGATCCTCTCGAGCGCCAGTGGCAACGTCGGTGGGTCGAGCAGGTCGGCGACGATAACCGTCGCCTGCGGGAATCGGGCTGCGAGAGGCCGCGCGTCGCGGCTCATCAGCACGAGCTCGTGGCCCCGTGCAGCGAGCAGCGGGACGAGCCGCCCGCCGATGTAGCCGCTCGCGCCGACGACGAGGATTCGCATGACGCGAGTATGAGAACCAGGCGGGGAACGGGTCGACCACGCCCGCGGTCGCGATGATGGAGGGTCGCCGCGAACGGTTTGAGCCAGACCGGCTCCTTCGGTAGACTATCCCTCTCCCGAGCGGGAGTAACTCAGCTGGCAGAGTGTCTGCTTCCCAAGCGGACCGTCCGGCTTCTCCGTTCTTGCCCACCCCTTGCTTGCCCCTGCCCGCCGGAAACTCATGCCCCGTCATGGGTTTTGAGAGCCCACGCGAGGTGGAATCGATCACTGAAGCTCTCAAAACCGCGACCAAACCGGATACGGTCGCGGCGACCGAGGCCGATATGCGAGTGCGTTGGAGCACGTGGGATACCTAATCCAACGGCGGCCCCGTCGGGCTAAGTCCTGCCCGCACCCACATAGCGCAGAGATCACCACGGCCCCGTTCGGTCCTCCCACCCAGCGGGGTCGTTCCATGTCTGCCGCCGTAGCTGCGACAACCGGCATACCATCCTCGTTATGCCCCGTCCCGGCGACCCGAAGCTGATCTACTTAGCCCAGCGCGCCGGCATCCTCAACCGCCTGCGGGACGAGGCACGGATGGACGAGATCGACTCCGAGTATTGGATCACGCGATGGGAGCGGGAGGCCGAGGCTACCGGACGGAAGCGCGGGTCCAGGGGCTATTGGGATGACGCGTGGCGCTGGATCGAGGAGCGGCGGCACCCGCAGAAGGTCGTTAAGACCGACATGGGCGCCGAAGGCGACGACGGGCAAGTGTTCGGCGGCTGACGCCTCGACGGGCCGACGGCGAGGGGGAAGCCATCACCGAAACTGAGATGATGTAGGAAGGAACCTGCCGTTTTGCGGAGGGTGTTGGGTGCCGTTGGCGGCTGGACTGCCGAGCGGGCGGCTCGCCTTCTTCTTCAGTGACGTGGAGGGAAGCACCCGACTCCTGGCGGATTTGGGTGATCGGTTCCCTGCCCTGCTCGGCGAGCATCAGCGGCTAGTCCGCGCCGCATTGGCGGCCCATGGCGGTACCGAGATCTCGACCGAGGGCGATTCGTTCTTCGCGGTCTTCCTTGGGGCGCTCGAGGCCTTGGGCGCGGCGGCCGACGCCCAGCGTGGGCTGGCCGCATATGACTGGCCGCCCGGACACGAACTGCGTGTCCGTATGGGCATTCACATTGGGCAGGCGATCGTAGCCGGTGACAACTACGTCGGCATCGACATCAACCGCGCCGCCCGGATCGCCAACGCAGCGAACGGCGGACAGGTCGTCCTCTCAGGCGAGACTGCCGATACCGTGGCCGGGCAGTTGCCACAGGACCTACGCCTGCTCGATCTCGGGCGCCACCGGCTCAAGGACATCGGCGTGCAGCGGCTCTGGCAGCTCGAGATCGAGGGCTTTGAGACTCGATCTGGCTCCCTTCGGACGCTCGAGGCGCACCCGTCGAATCTACCCATCCAGACATCGCCACTGGTTGATCGCGAGCAAGACGTGCTCGAGTTGCGACGGCTGATTAGCCACAACCCCCTAGTGACGGTTACGGGTGCCGGCGGTATTGGAAAGAGCCGGCTGGCCGTCGAGGCCGCGCGCGCTGTTCTGCCGGACTACCCCGACGGCGTCTTCTTCCTCGACCTCGCACCGATTGACCGGATAGAGAATGTACTGACCGAGCTCGCCACGGTGGTCGACGTCCGGGTGCCGCCGAGCGGCGACGTAGCCGATGCCCTCCTCGAGCACCTGAGGGACCGGCGAGTCCTGTTGGTGCTAGAAACGGTTGACCGACACCCGGGCATCGCGCCGCTTGTGGCACGTATCACGGAGAACTGTCCGACGACGCGCGTACTCGTCACAGCACGCTCTCCACTACACCTGCGCGCAGAGCAGGAATTGGCGGTCCAGCCGCTTGTTATCCCCTCACAGCGATCGAGCGTCGAGTCGGCGCTGGGATCCCCGGCCGTCGAGCTGTTTGTGCGACGGGCGCAGGCCGTGAACCCCGCGTTCCGATTGACTAGCTCAAACCTCGACCCCGTGTGCGGCATCGTGAGGCGTCTCGACGGCCTGCCGCTTGCGGTTGAGCTGGCCGCCGCAGCCATCCGGTTACTGTCGCCGTCGGCGATCTTCACTCGTCTGGAAAAATCGATGCCGCTACCTGGTAGCGCCGCAATCGACACGCCTGCGCGCCAGCGCACGCTGGCCAATACCATCGCCTGGAGCTACGACCTCTTGCAGCCGCCAGAGCAGGCGCTTCTCCAGCGACTGTCGGTCTTCGCGGGCGATTTCACTCTCCAAGCCGTCGCCGCGGTAGCTTGGGACGAAGGACCGGACTTGGATGAGAGTGGCCGTCTCGACACCCTGGCCAAGCTCGTCGATCGAAGCCTCGTGCGTCGCGTCGAGCATGAGGAAGAGGATCGCTACCGGCTGTTGGGCACGATCCGCGAGTTCGCGGCCGCCGAGCTTAGGGCCGATGGAGACCCGGCCACCTTCCGAACTCGACACGCCAGATTCATGCTGGAAGTAGCGACCCGCGAGGCTCAGTCCATCGATACGCCGCGCGAGGTGGGGGGGTTTGCCGAGCTGGACCGAATGGCGGATGAGTTCCGGGCGGCCCTCGAATGGACAATTGAAGCGGACCACACCGAGCATCTCGGACTCCGCTTGGCGACCGCGCTCGCCCGCTCCTGGTACCTTCGAGGGCGTATCCACGAGGGCGCGTCCTGGCTCGAACGGGTAGTTGCCGCGGACGAAGGTGCTCCACCCACGATCCGGGCTCAAGCGCTCCACTGGTTGGGCGTGATGTTCGATGAACAGCGCGATGACGCGCGTGCGATCGAACGTCTGGAGGAAGCGCTGGCAATCCAGCGCGAGATCGGAGATGAGCTCGCAATCGCCCGCGAGCTCAACAGCCTCGGGGTCGTCCACCGGAACATTGGTGACCTTGACCCAGCGGAGTCGCTACTGACAGAGAGCCTGATGCGGCGGCGCGCATCGGGCGACATGTTGGGCGTGGCCACTGTGCTGACGAATCTCGGTATCGTGGCGCTCGACCGGGGGCAGCTCGTTCATGCCATCGAACTGCTGGAGGAAGCTCTCGAGATCGATCGCGAGTCAGGTGCGAGAGGCGGATCAGCGTATTCGTCGAGCGCACTCGGGAGCGCACTTCTGCGGAACGGTCACCGTGAGAAGGCTCTCGGCCTGCTTCGATCTGCGCTAGTGGTCTTCCACGACCTCGAGGATTCGGACGGCGTCGCCGAGAGCCTTGAGCGGCTGGCCGAAGCGGCCGTGAGAGACGACACTAGCCGTGCTGCCCGCTTGCTTCTCGCGGCGCAGTCAATCCGTCAGCGGGAGCGGATCGGCTTGCGCCGGATCGACGAACGCGTCGTCACCGAACTCTTTGCGAACGTCACCGAAGCGCTGGATGCGATCGAACTTGGCGCCGCGCGCGCAGATGCGGCGGCAATGAACACGGAGGCCGCCGTCGCCTATGCACTAGCGGATCATGAATCCTAAGGTCGTCGGGATCCCAGGCTGTCGCAACCCCCTGTTCGAGGTCGGCCGAGAGCAGGCAGCGGTTGGCCGTCAGCTGCACCATGAGCAGGTCGTGCTCGACAGCACGAACCGACCCGTGGTGGGGAGTCGGACTACGGACCGCCTAATCTTCGGCGTGTGTCGCGGTTCTGGAGCGTCGCGCTCCGCCTCATCTACTGGGTCATCACGCGCCTTCAGCCGGTTCTTCGCCCGTGGGCCGAGCGGGGAGAGCTCGGCAATGTTGTCGAGTTGATCGTGCCAGGGCGCCGAACGGGCCGGCGACGTGTCGTTCTGCTCGGCCTCTTGCAAGTCGATGATCGGTGGTACCTCGGCCACCCGACCGGACCGGTCGACTGGACGCGGAACCTCGACGCCGCCGGTAGCGCAACCCTGGTGCTCGCACACCAGCCGCCCATCGAGATCTGGCCCACCCTCCTGCCGGTCGGCGAGGAGCGGCGCCGAGTTATCGCGGTGACCTGGCACCAGCAGGTCTTCCCGGGCAATGTCCTCTACTGGCTTGCCCGACAACACATCTACGCCGCCGGCCGCTACTACCGGATCGAGCTGCGGCCGCCCGCCTGACCTCTCGAGGACGCAGCCATCGGCCTACACGAATCAGGTCATCGTGGCGGATGGGCCGCGCCTCGTCGATCGAACGCCAGGACCGCATAGCGCCCGGCTCCGTAGTCACCGGGGCCGTCACTGACACAACTGAATCAGGCTGCCGGTGCCCCAGATTTGATGAGCGTGTGGCGGGAAATGGGCAAACTCGTCGACGGAACGCCGTGGGACGAGTTGTGGGAGTCTGCCTTCCAAATCGCGTAGCGATCTCGAGAGTTAGGCGGCTCAGTTCGCCCAGACCCCAGGGATCTACGCACGTGATCCTTATGAGGTGGCTCACTCGAGCGTAAGAGACAACCCTAGCGGGCTCGTGCCGGCCCGCACTGGCGACCCAACCGCGAGGACCGGGTCGTCAGCCACTGTGCGTCATCAGAACGGGCAGATCGCGAGATACGCTACCGACTCGCCCAGTCACGGATCTTGCGAGACAAGGCTGCCTCGCGTCGCTCGTACTCAACCCACTCAATCGAATCGTGCTCCATGGCCTTTCGCTCGCGAGTCAATCGCCGGAGAGTCGTAAGGTCGCGGCGCAGTACCCGATCGTCGGTGGACTTTGGGTCCGGTGTTTGCATTGGGCGCCCCGGCGCAATTGCGGAGACTGTCTGACTCCCCGGACGGACCTTACGGGATCGTGGGTCGTTACCATCCTGCGCGTTGCGCTATCGGGTGCCAGCTAGCTATCAGAGTCGACACACCCTAGCGCGCGCTTGCAATGTGTCGGTACGCAGGCTGGCGCGCTCCCGTAATCAGCTGACCCCCTCCTGAGAAGAATCAACACCGGCCCCCGCTCCGGTTCGCGCCGGCACCGCGCAGGAGCACTCGCAGCGCATCCGGATAGAGGCGCCTTGGTCCCAACGCGTGATCTGACCTGACGGCCCGGCTTGACATTCTGCCCACGCGGCAGGCGCCCAACCCGCAAGCACCCTGATGGACCTAGGCGCGGCGGAACTCAGCCCCCATCATCCGCAATGGCCGGAAGCCAGAAGCCGAACTCGGCGCCGTGAGTGTCCAGGCGATCGGCAGCCCAGACACGGCCTGCCATGGCCTCGATGAGCGCACGGCAAACAAACAGCCCAATGCCCGCACCATCGGTCGTGTGCGCAACTCGGTCTGATCGATAGAACAGATCGAAGAGCCGCTCCGGGTCTTGCCCAGCAAGCCCGGGACCGCCATCTCGCACGCGAACCGCACTGCCGTCGCCGTCTACTTCGACAGTGACTGTGATCTCGGTTTCGCCGCCATACTTCGTCGCGTTGCTGAGAAGATTCCGGATGACCTGTTCGACGTAGAGGCCATCGGCGTTCACCGGTCGGTCGATTGCCGCTACTTCAACGACGATGCTTCGCCCCGGCGTCCGGGCCTGTTGTGCAGAGACTGCAGAGTCCACGAGTCGCCCGAGGAGGACGGGCTCTGACGCGAGCTGCAGGCCGCCCCCCTCGGCGCGGCTCAGGATCAACAGGTCCTCTGTAAGGGTCCGGAGGCGGTCGGCCTCCGCGGCGAGGTCAGCGAGGTGTTCCTGGAGCTCGGCGGCGTCGAAAGAAGCATGGCGGCGCTGGAGCACCTGACTCATGCCGAAGATGGTCGTGATGGGCGTTCGAAGCTCGTGGCTCACGACGCCGATGAAGGCCTCGCGGAACTCCCTGGCACGCTCCTCATTGCCGTGGCTCTCGGCCACAGCCACTCCGAGCCGTTGGCTCGCTGCTCGTTCCTCGGCAAGCGAGCGGGTGGCGGCAAGGAGTTCCTGTTCCCAACGAGTGCGAGCTCGGATCGGGACGATCAGGGCGCGGTACGCAATCGCGTCGCCGTCGAGCCGAATCGCATTGAACAAAACCGGGATCGAGGATTCCAACGACAGCAGGGCTTCCTCTACGTACCCGCGACTTGCGAGCATCGGCACGACATGCGTCTGCAGGAGGATCCGAGAGGAAGCCGAGAGGACGCTCTCGAGCACTTGGCCGATCAGCTCGGCTGGTGCCCTCTCGAGCATTCTACCCATGTACGCGTTGGCGGCGCGGATTCGGAGATCCCCGTCGAGCGCCAGCACGCCGGCCGGCACGGTGTCGAGGAGATCATCATCTCCGGATGGCATCCTGACGCCTCGTGGTGACCTTCAGATATTCCGCCATGGCGTCGATGACGAGGTCCGGGTGGCTGACGTGGGGGCAGTGACCTGTCGCAGCGATGACACGAAGCGTGCTGCCGGACAGCTCGCGCGCGAGGAAGGCGCCGACCTCCGGCGGAGCCACTGCGTCCTCCGCACATTGGAGGATGAGCGAGGGCGTGGTGACGCGACGAAGGTCGATGCGGTTGTCCGACAAGAACGTGACCTCGGCGAACTGCCGCGCCATGACCGGGTCGATCGAGCAGAACGATGCTTCGAGCTCCGCGGTGAGCACTGGCCGCTCGGAATTGGCCATTACCAGCGGGGCCAGGAACGAGGCCCAGCCGAGCGCATTGAGATCCATCATGTCGAGCAAACCGTCGATGTCTGCGCGAGTGAAGCCGCCGCGGTACGTCGGCGGGTCGTCGAGGTATCGGGGTGACGGCGCGATGAGGATGAGCTCGCGGAAGCGGTCCGGCTCGGCGATGGAGGCCAGCATCCCGATCATGGCGCTGACCGAATGCCCGACAAACGTGACGTCCCCCAGGCCGAGGTCCTCGCAGATCTCCAGGACGTCCTGGACATAGCCGTCCAGGCTGCTGTATCGCGCCTGATCGTACGCGGAGCGGTCGGAGCGCCCTGCGCCGACGAAGTCGAAGGTGACGACCTTGAAGCTGCGCTCGAAGGCGGGCGCAACCTCGCGCCACATCGTCTGATCGCAGCCAAATCCCTGCGCGAACAGCATCGGCCGGCCGCTCGCGGCCCCCGCAAGCTGGACGGCGTGGCGGTCGCGGACACTCTGCATGGCAGAAGCATAAGCGGCGCGAGGCACCAGCTCCGCGTTGGGGCCTGCCCGCCAGTCAGGCGCCGCGTTGACGAAACGGCCAACTGGAGATCGGCGTGCACACGAAATGCACAGCCCAGTGATTCTGCTGACAAGGCGGAGTGTCTGGGATCCCGCCGCAGCAGCCGGCCGAGGAGGGCAGTGGCCTTTTCGTCACTAGAGCGACTTGTGCTCAAACACTTGTTGGCGATGCGGCGCCGAACGAGCTTGGTCCAGGGCAGTTGGTCACCAATCGCATCGGCCGCGCATTCTCAGTCATCCGCCGTACCATGGACACCGGTGGCGGCCCTACCGCGCTACGCGAGATCACGCTCCCGCTCGGCCGGCCGTTCCTGTTTGTTCTGCGCGATGTCGAGACCAGCGCCGTTCTGTTCATGGGCCGTGTCGTCGACCCGAGCCTGAAACGCGGGAACTAAGGTGCGCCCCTCCGCGCTCGCGGGTCGCTCGCCGGACGCAATGGGTTCATAGTGGGCCTCGGAGCCCGAAGGCGCGAACAGAGCGCCGTTGAGCGCACGCCCCTCGGCGACGGGTAGCGATGCCGACGGCTGACACGGGCTAGACGAATCTCGATTCGTTTAGCGGCTTTCAGCCAAGGGGACGAACCCGCACGCCGTCGCGGTAAACCGAATCGATGCGCTGGCCGATCGTGGCCACCTGAAGGACATCGCCGGTGACCAAGACCAGGTCTGCGCGCTTTCCGGGCTCGACCGTGCCGACCTCCTCTTCGATGCCGAGCAGGCGCGCCGCGATCGAGGTCGCCGCTACGAGCGTCTCCGTGGGAGACAGTCCGCAGTCGGCGAGAAGCGACAATTCCTCGAGATTGCGACCGTGCGCGACGACCGGACAATCGGTACCCATCGCGATCGTCACTCCGAGCCTGTGCGCCTCTCGAACGACCGCGCGGTGGCCCTGTGCCACAGTGCGCATGCGCTCCGCCTCGGGCTCGGTCGCGGCAGCCTCGACGAGGCCGGCCGAGGCCAGCAGCGTCGGAACGAGCACGGTGCCGCACTCCCGCATCGCCGCGAGCGCCCCACCATCCAGGAACAGCCCGTGCTCGATCGATGTGACGCCGGCCCGGGCTGCCGCCTCGGCACCAGACCCGCCGTGCGCGTGCGCCATCACGCGGAGCCCCTGTGCCCTGGCCTCATCGACGATGGCCTGCAGCTCCTCGTCTCGGAACAGCTGACGGCGCGCACCCCCGCGCGGCATCGAGAAATTCCCGGTTGCGAAGACCTTGATGACGTCCGCTCCTGCCTGGACGTATTCGCGGACCTTGGCGCGAACGCCATCCACTCCGTCGGCGACGGGTCGCGGGATGCCGGGCAGGTCTATCCACGTGTTCCGACCCGATGGGGTGCGCGCGTCATAGGGGCCGGCGCTCGGCGACAGTTGCATGAGCGAGACGAGCATTCGAGGACCGGGCAGCAGGCCTTCCTCTACCGCCCTTCTGAGACCGGCATCGGCCCCCCCGGCGTCACGCACCGACGTGACACCCGCCGCAAGCGTGGCGTGAAGCCCGGCGATCGCCTGGAAGGCGTTGTATGTAGCGCTTCGGGACATCGCCTCCTCGGCCCCCGGCATGTCTGAGTACGCCACGTGAGAGTGGCAGTCGATCAACCCGGGCAGGATCGTGCGCCCGGTGATGTCGATGGTTCCGTCGCCCCCCAGATCGACGCCGATCTCGACGATCCTGCTGTCGTCGACCCGCACGTCGGCTCGGAACGGCGCGGTGCCGGTCCCGTCGAACACGAAGCCGCCGACCAATTTCATCGACGCCACTGATTCCTCCCTTTCGCGAAAGAGGGTAGAGAGTTCGCCCAGGCCGCGTATTGCCGTTGCAGAGCCGCGTTCGACGGGATGAATCCCAGGCACGGACGCGGATTGTGCGCGACGTGCCCGTCGAGCTGACCTCAGGCGGCGCGCCTCGAGGACGAAACCTCAATGGTCAGCGAGCTGTGGGACGAGATCCGGGCCGTACGTGCCGGGCAACGGGCAGGTTCCCCCGGTGGGCGACAGCGTATTCGTACCCGTTCCGCGGACTGGTCATCTGTGACCGCTGTGGTGGGAGGATGCAAGGAGAGCGAAGAGACCTGCGAGGCCGCACGCTCACCCTTGAGCCAACGCGGCGACCTCCGCTAGAATGGCGGCCTCCCGAGCGGGAGTAACTCAGCTGGCAGAGTGTCTGCTTCCCAAGCAGAATGTCGCGGGTTCGAATCCCGTCTCCCGCTCCACTCCCCGGCCGAATATCGGCATGATTCTGCGCATTGGCCCTATCCTTCGGCCCAAGCGCGGACAAGGTC
>JBKKCW010000215.1:0-11075 GCA_046712485.1 Candidatus Limnocylindrales bacterium | reverse complement strand
CGCGGATCCCACCACATCGTGTCGTGGGGGTCGCCGACCGGATCCGATCTGGCCGAGATCAAGCAGTCACCCCAGGTCTTGCCACCGTCCGATGACCGCAGCGATCCTCCGAGGTAGGTCCACGTTCCGGGCTCGTCGTATTGCTTGAAGGTCTCGAAGGTGCACAGGACGTCGCCGTCCGGCAGGACCAGGAGGCCCTGCGACGCGGTCTGCGGCACCGGGCCGCCGGCAAGGTCCGGGAGCTGTCGCCACGTGCGGCCACCATCGGACGAGACCGCGACGTGGTTCGCGACCGGCACGAGACCCTCGGTCTTCGGGTTGTACGTCGGGCGATCAAGGGACTTGTCGAGTGCGACGACGACCGTCAACAGCTCGCCCGACGGCAGCTCGGCGAGGGCGGCACCGCGCAGGTCCCAGCCATCGGCACCCAGGGCATCAAGGGGTTTCCCCATGGTCTCCCAGTGATATCCGCCATTGGTGCTCCGGAGGAGGTGTGGCCTTCCGTCGCTGCTCTCGCGGCGCGTGCCTGCGCGGTGCGCGAGGAGGATGTCGCCGGACGATTGCCGAAGGATCCGTGGCTCGCAGACATGACCAACCGGATCCTCCGGGGACGCCTCCCAGACCGTCGCGTGTCCCTCCACCCGGATCCGCATACAGCTCCCGCCATTACACTCTGGCTGATGTCCCGGATCGATTCTCCGCTGGAATTGTACGAGCCAGAACCGGCCGGATGACCGCCATCGTCGCCGTCCGGGTCATCGACGTGCACGCTTCGGCGACCCTCGTGGAGATCGAGGCCGACGACGGCACGGTCGGGATCGGTCTCACGCAATCGGCGCCCGCGGTCATCCGGCCGATCATCGAGCACGGTCCGGGAGCGCTGCGGACGCACCTCATCGGCCGCGATCCCCTCGATGTCGAGGGACTTTGGCGACAGATGTGGCAGGGCTGGCCGGGACAGTACGGCAGGGGCGCCGAAGGTGGGCTGGCGGCGAATGCGATGGGCGCGCTCGACATCGCCCTCTGGGACCTTGCCGGCAAGCTCCGAGGCGAGCCGGTCTGGCGGCTCCTCGGCGGCCGCGTGCAGGACAGGGTCATGGCGTACGCGAGCGGGAGCATGTTCGTCTCGAGCTCGTACGAAGGGGGAGGCGAGTGGCGTCGGAAGTCCGCCGATGCGCTGGCTCGAGAAGCGACCGGCTACGTCGCGGCCGGCTTCCGGGCGATGAAGTTCGGTTGGGGCACCCATTTCGCGGCCGAAGACCACGAACGGCTCCTCGCGATCCGCGATGGTGCCGGTCCGACGGCCCGGATCATGGTCGATGTCGGATGCTGCCCCGGGTACTGGACACCCGGCTGGGACGCCGACGCCGCGATTCGGGCTGGCAGGATGCTCGAGGAGATCGACGCGTTCTTCATGGAGGAGCCGCTGCCCCCGTACGACGTGGAGGGGCACGCGCGCGTACGCGCGGGCACGCGCACGCGCGTGGCGACCGGGGAGAGCCTCACCGCTGCGCACGAATTCGACCGGTTCATCGAACGTGGTGCGGTATCGATCGTCCAGCCCGACGCCGGACAGATGGGGATCACCCAGGCCGCCCATGTCGCGCGCGCAGCCGATGCCGCCGGCCTGCTCTGCGCGCCCCACAGCCCCTGGTCGGCGGTGCTCGTGGCGGCGCACCTCGCGATCCAGTCCACGATCCGAGGCGGCGTCCTCGTGGAGTATCCGGCGCTGGCGACCTACGACGAAGGATCGCGCGCAAGGGATGTCTCGAGGCTCATGAACTTCGAGGTAGTCGAACATCCGCCCGACCTGGTCGACGGCTACCTCGTGCCGAGCGACCGGCCGGGCCTTGGCGTCGGCGGGTTCGTCCCGGCCGCGCTCGACCGGGTGCGAGCCATCGGCTGAACTGCGAGCCTGAGCGAAGGCGTCTGGGGCGGCGCGCACCTGGCGGGGACCTGCGGCGGGGACCTACGAGCTGCCGTCGTTCTCCCGGGAAGGACAAACCTGGGCGTGGCCGTGCTCAGGCAGTCGATCTGGTCCTGATCCGGGTCACAAGAGCGTAGCCATTGAGCGACGTGGCGGATCGAGCCATGGCGCGCAGATAAACTTGCGTGAAGCGAGGGCCCTCGGGCTACGGTCACTGCCTGTTCGGCCCATTCTGGGGCTCCCGGCGTCCTCCATGTCGAGTTTTGCACTTCTGGGAAGAACGTCAAGCGCCGCGGCGAGCCTTGCGTCGCGCCGCCGCGCCGCCGCGGCGCCTGGCGCCGAGCCCTGACGGGCTCAACGCGGGCCTCAGGATCGCCAGGAGGTGGTTTGTTGCTTCGGGCACGCACAGTCAAGCGGGATCGCTCGGCGACACGCCCCGTGGACGATCGGCAAACCGGCGCACTACGTTCGCGGTGATCAGGGCCACCGTGTTGTCGTATCCGTTATGGGCGATCCCGCCGCGCCACGCGATCGAACCGACCGAGAAGACGGCTCCGCCGTTCGGGTATTCCAGGTAGGCCATATCGGCGCGCACGAATCGATGCGGCTCGCCCTCGACCTGGGGATCGTCGGGCCGCTTGCCGTCCCGGCCCGGCGTGTACCAGAGGACCTCGTCGAGCATCGGGCGGTAGAGGTCGCTGAAGCCGACCGACGACGCCAGCAGCAGGGCTGACGCCGGCGTCCCGAGCTCATGGTCGAACCGGTCGATCTCGTAGCCGGCTGCGCCCCACCGAGTCTGGAGGTTGGGCTGGTCGCCGATCAGCTCGTCGTCCCCGAGCCCCTCGAAGATGAACCGGACCCGCGGATCGTACGAATCCGCCATCCGTTTGTACGGCACGGCCCGATCGAACCCAGCGGCGCTGGTGCCGACCGCCACGATGCCGTTGGGCGGTCGCCCGCGATTCCGCCACGTGCCGCCGGGCTCGCCGGTGGTCGAGTGGACCCGCTCCCCGGGCGCGACTTCGAACGGCCACGGCGCGCCCCAGCGCCGAACCTCCACCCGGTGCGGTTTCGATGGATCCGGATCGAACGACGCGACCCCGAACAGGCTGTTGCCGCCGAGGAGCATAAACCGCCCGCCGCCCGCCAGGTACGTCTCGAGGCCGTCGAGCATCTGGCTGCTCCAGTACTCGTGATGTGAGCTGGAGACGACCACGGCATACGGCTCGAGCAAGGCGGCGCCCTCGGCCTGGAGGTCGTGATCGGTGATGACATCGACCTCCATCCCTTCGTGGTCGAGCCAATCCACGAGATAGAGGTCGGCCGGGAAGCGTGACGGCGCGGCCCAGATCCGGTAGCGGAACTTCGGGCGCATGTTCAGGATCGGGCGCAGGTACGAGCCACGGACGACGCCCGAGCCGTCCACGTGGAGGTCGTACGTGCCATACAGCGCGTTCTCATCGATGTACCGGTAGACATCGCGGAAGAGCGACGGGTCGCCATGGGGCGCGCTCGTGGTCCAGGTGTTCGGCGCGCCTTCCCTCCAGGCACCGGGTCCCAGGTCGGTGAAGTTGGCGTACACGGTGTAGGTCAACGTCGACATCAGGATCGCGATTCGCGAGCGGGGGGCGCCACGCGGTGGTCGGACCGTGAACGGGAGGTGGTCCTCGTCCTCCCCGGAGCGAAGCCAGGCCGCGTATACGCCGCTCGGCAGGTCGTCCGGAACGGTCAGCGAGAACGCGACGTCCCAGCGCGCGTCCTCGAGATCGTCACGATGCATGTGGATCGCCGACCACTGCTCCGGGGCCAGGTGGAAGTCGGTCCGGTTGCCGTCGAACCTGTGACCGGTGACCGCGCGGGTCGGCGTGTTGACGGTCCAGCCGTGATGTCCTTCGGGTGATCGATCGGTCACCCGGTCGCTCGAGACATCTCCAGCGAAGTCCCACTCGCCGACCCCCGCGAGGACCGGATCGTCCAGCTTGGCGTCGAGGTGCCCGGCCATCCCGTCGGATGTCCGCATCGCGCCGAGGATGAGCGACCCTGCGAGGGACGGCAGCGCGACGTCGCCGGCGCCTTCGCCGGCGGAACCGTCGTTTGGCCAGGAACGAACCGGGGTCTGCCGGACGACGCCGCGGCCACCCTCGACCGTGCACTCGACCCGATACCAGGTCCAGCGATGGATAGTCGCGCCCGTCGAGACCCGAGTCTGCCCGACGACGAGCTCGACGGAGCCCGCCTCCGTCAGGACGAGCCCCCAGCCCGATCCCCCCGAGGGGTCGCCGATGCTGGCGATGACCTGCTCGCCGGCTCCCGGATTGGTCGGCATCAGGTAGACCGAGAAGTCCAGCGACGCCCCGATGACGCCGGGGGACAACGGGATCTCGACGAATGAGCCGCTCCGGATCGCCTGGTGGCGGCCGGCGTACCGGCCATCGATCGCGGATGGGACGAGGAGCTGCTTGAAGCCGGGCCCCTCGGGGTTCTCGTCGCCGTGGATGAGGCGTACCAGCTGGGCGTCGTATTCGGGTCGATCGCAGCTGACCATGAACCGGATCGTCTGGCCGGGCGCGACGCTCAGCCGGTCGGTGTACCCGAGCAACTGCAGCATGTCAGCGTCGACGCGCCTCGTGGGCTGCCCGCTCGAACGCCCGGACGAACCCGTCCGCGGCCTCGACTGTCCGCGACGGGTGGATCGACAGCCGGATGAACGGACGGCCTCGCACCTCGCCGTAGCCCTGGCCCCAGCCGTCGCTCGCCATCCGCTCGTGAAGGTCGCGCAGGTCGATGACGTCCGAGCGGAAGGCCACGACCGTGATCAGCGGCGGCGCCATCAGCGTCATGCCCGGGATGGCCGTCACTCCCTGGACGATCCGGTCGCGGAGCGCGAGCACATGCGCGGTCGACGCCATGTAGCCGGCGCGACCGAGATGTCGGAAGGTGGCCCAGGCAGCGGCCGCGCGGCTACCCGGCTTGGTCGATGATGTCGTGTGGATCAACGTTCGTTCCGTCGGGAGGGTCTCGAACAGCTCGGGATCGCGCGACAGGAAGAAGCCGGTCGCGATCGGCAGGAGGCCAAGCTTGTGGCCGTCGGCCATGATCGTCGTGACCCCCGGCAGCGCAAAGTCGAATGGCGGGACCTCGTGCCCGAGCTCGCGCATGAACGGCAGGATGAAGCCGCCGAAGGCCGCGTCGACGTGGAGGGGCAGCCCTCGGCGTTCGGCTAACTCGGCGAATGCGGCAATGGGATCCATGATCCCGAAGCTGCCCGCCGGCGCGGATGCGACCAGCCCGACCGTGTTCGGCGTGATCGCCCGCGCCACGTCCTCCATCCTCGGACGGAAGTCGTCCCCGACGTCGATCTCCACGAGGCGGATGCCGAGCAATTCCGCACCGAGGCGGAACGAGAAGTGCATCGTCACCGGCGCGATGACCTCGGGCTCGGAGCGGCGCACGCGGTTTCGCATGAGCCGGAGCGCCGCGATGTTGGATTCGGTGCCGCCGGTGGTGATCACGCCGACGGCCTGCGGCGCCCCTAGGAGCGCGCCCATCATCCGGACGGCCTCGCGCTCGAGCCCGAGGGTGCCTCTCTCGGTTTCGTCGGCCCACTCGACGAAATAGGTGCCCTCGGCCAACGCCTCGATGCGCCGGCTGATCGCTTGCGGCCTGCCCGAGTAGGTGATGGCGAAATTCCGGTCGGGCGGAAATCGGTTCTCGCGGAGCCGCGCGGCGACCTCGCCGATCACCGTTTCCTCGGCCTCACCGGCGTCGGGAAACCCGGTTGGTTCCGCGGCCGGCAGGGTCACGTGCCCGGCCGGCAGGTCGAATTCCGCAGTCGCCATCGATCGGGTGGCTAGAAGCGCTCGCGGACGCCGTCGGGCTCCTGCGTGAGCCATCCCGGCCGGAACTTGATGACGGTTCCGGATAGGCTCGCGACCCAGAGCTCGCCGGTTGCTGCCGCGTGCATCATGTGCCCCGGCGTCGGGAGCCAGCCCTCGACCGCGCCACTGTCGGGATCGAGCTTCAGCAGCCGGCCCGCGAGGGAGTCGAAGCTCAGGATCTCGTCGATCGAATGATGGGTCATCGCCCACAGGGCGCCATCCGGGCCGAACGTCAGGCATTGCGTCGCGCCGAGATGCCGCCACTCGGTCAGGTAGGTCCCGTCTGGATCGAAGATCTGGATCCGGTGGTTGTGCCGGTCGCTGACGAGGACGCGGCCGTCCGGTGCCACGGCCACCGAATGGGGCGTATCGAATTCACCGGGTGCCGATCCGCGTCGCCCCCACGCGCGAATGAACCGACCGTGGGAGTCGAGGTGAACGACGCGCGAATTGCCATATCCGTCGGACACGTAGACCGAGCCATCGGGGGCAAATGCCAGGTCGGTCGGCATGTTGAAGGTACGGTCATCGTCGCCCGGGACGTCGGGAGTTCCCAGCTCGAGGAGGACTTCGCCATCGACGGTGGTCTTGAGCACGCGGTGCCGGCCGCAGTCGGTCAGCCAGAGGTTGCCGTCACGGGAAATCCGCATGCCGTGTGGCAGGCCGATCGAGGCGTCCCAGCTCGACGTCGCGTGGCCGGCGGCGTCGAGCAGGACGACCGGAGGGATCGCATGCCCGCGATGGAAGACGACGATCCTGCCGTCTGGCGCGTTCAGCACGGCCGAGACGCGACCGAACCAGGCACCCGGCGGGAGCCCATCCTGACCCCAACGGCTGTCGGCGATGTACCGAAGGAGGCCGCTTGGCTGCGGTCCCCAGAAGTTGGGCGGGTCGCTGGCGGCCACGTCGAAACTGTACAGCGTGGCGGTAATCAGCGCGGCTCGCTGATGTCGTACTACAGCGCCGCGGATCCGGCGTGGCGGCCTGAGTGGCAGCCCCCGGTCCGTGGCGTGACCGGTTGCGCGCCGCCGATCGCCACGCTAGGGTCGCGCGATATGCCGCTCCCCGAAGATGTCGTCCAGCGCCAGCTCGACGCGTTCAACGACCACGATCTCGATGCCTTCCTGCTGTGTTTCGCAGACGACGTCGTCATCTACGACCTGGTCGACGGTTCGGTCGTACTCCGCGGCATCGACGCATTTCGCGACCGGTACGAGAGGGTATTCCGCGAGCGTCCCCTGGTCAGGGCAGAGCTCGCGGGACGGCTCAGCCTCAGCTCGTTTATCGTCGATCGGGAGCTCCTCACCGACGCCGAGGAACACCCGCCCGAAGATGCCCTCGCGATCTACCAGGTTGTCGGCGGGGTCGTGACCCGGATGTGGTTCATCGAGCCCGAGCACCGCCGGGTGCCGCCCGGCTGAGCGCCGCGTCAGTCGTCCGCATGCGGTCCCGAGGGTTCGCCCGAGTGCGGGTCCGGGCGCCGGCCCAGGGTGGCTCCCGCAAGGCCCGTCCCCCCGAGATCGCCTCGCATCTGCAGGCCGTCGCGGGAGACGGCGAGCGTCAGGACCTGCGGCCGGCGGATGCACGCCAGCACGCCGAGCACCACGAGCCCGACCCCGGCGCCAAGCATCGTCGTGCGCGCCGAAAATGCCTGGGCTGACAAACCGCCGAGGAGACCGCCGACCGGCATGAGACCCCAGTAGAGCAGCGAGAACACCGACGTCAAGCGGCCCCGGAGCGCCGGGGGCGCGAGCGCCTGCACGAGCGTCAGGCTGGCCGACGCATAGACGACGAATCCACCGCCGACGAACGCGACCGACAGGATCGAAATCGGTAGCGGCAGCCCGAGGCCGAAGACGATGAGACCCGTCGCAGCGCTGGCGAGACCGAGGAGGATCGATCGCCCGTGACCGAGCCGGCGCTGCGCGTGTTCGGCCACGAGACCGGCGGCGAGGCCGCCCAATCCGACGGCGACGAGGAGCAGCCCAAGACCTCCCGCGCCGATCCCGAGCTCCACCGCGGCAACGGGCAGGAGGAAGTTGTAGGTCAGCCCGATCAGCCCCGGACCCGCCGACAGCAGCAGGATCGTGCCAAGGGTGGGATTGCGGAACGCATGGGCGCCGGCCTCGACGATCGGGCGGATGAGCGCGGCGCCGCCAGGCGCACGCATGCCGGGAGCCGGCGGGGCAGTTCGAAGCCGCCAGATGAATACGCCCGGTGCCGCGAACAGGGCCGCCCCGACAAGGATCGTCCAGCCTGGTTCGCGCCCGTCCGCGAGGAGCCAACCCGCGCCGAGCCCGCCCATGATCCGGGCGCCGTTGATCAGCAGGAAGTTGAGGCCCACCGCGCTCGACACGGCGGCAGGCGGGACGAGATCGCCGACGATGGAGATCGAGCCCGGGGCGCCGATGGTCATCAGGACGCCCATCAGGAAGGCGCAGGCGAGCACGACCGGGACCGACGGGTCGGGCAACAGCGCGACGAACGCGACGAGGGCCATCACCAGGCCGCCGCCGAGGAACGAGCCGGCGATCAGCCGTCGCGCCCCGAGTCGATCGGTGAGCATCCCGGCGTGCAGCATCAGGAGCAGCCATGGCAAGCCCATGATCGCCGAGCCCAGTCCGACCATCGCCGCGGAGCCTGTCTCGGTCTGGATGAACCAGCCGTACGCGGCCATGAACAGGAAGATCCCGACGTTCGCAAACAGGCTCGACGCGAAGAAGATCCGGAACGGGCCGTAGGCGAACGCCGGCAACCCGAGCCGATCGAGCGAGACGGTTCGCATGCCGGCTGCGCCTCAGCCGGTCCGCGCGTCGACGAGGGGCTTCACCTCGCCAATGAGCCGCTCGATGGTCTCGCGATCGTGGGGCCAGCCGATCTGCGGGCTGAACGAACCGGCCCCTGCCTCGACATATGGGGTCAGCCAGTCGGCGACCTGTTGCGGCGTTCCCGCCCAGACCACCTCGCGAATCGAGGCCGGCCACTTGTGGACCGCGATGAGCTTTCCGGCCACCCGGTCAGCCTGCTCGGTCGACGATCGCATGATCAGCTTGCAGCCGAGCATCCGCTCGATCTGCGCCTGGTCGCGACCCTCGGTCTCGCAGTGTTCGCGAAGCACCTGGTCCTTGTGCCGGAACAGCTCCAGCTCGTCGGTCCCGGCGAACCATTGCCAGATGTCCCCGTGACGTGCGGCCATCCGAAGCCCGCGTTTCTCGCCGGCCGCGCCGATCACGACCGGGACCCGTGCCTGGAGCGGCAGCGGAGCATGTCGGACGCGGTCGAACTGGTACTTGTCGCTCGTGTGACTGACCTCCCGGCCGGCCAGCAGGTCGCACACGATCGCCAGCGCCTCCTCGAACCAGTCGAGCCGCTGACCGAGCGTCCGCCCTGGATCGATGCCGTGTGCGCGGTTCTCGAACTCGACGTTTCCGGCACCCAGCCCGAGGATCGACCGTCCGCCGCTGATGTGGTCGACGGTCACGGCCATCTTGGCCACGACACCCGGGTTGCGGAACGTGTTGGCTCCGACGAGCAGCCCGAGTCGGACCCGCCTGGTCAGCGCCGCCCACGCCGCCAGTGTCGTCCAGCCCTCGAAGAAGCCCTGATATGGATCGCCGCCGGTCGAGTAGAGGTGGTCGTGGCCCCACAGGTAGTCGTACCCGAGGTCATCGACGAGACGTGCGGCCTCGAGCGCGTCGTCCCATGACGAGCCGTACGTCAGGATCTGCGCACCGATCCGCAGCGCCATCGTCAGCAGACGTCCAATGCCACAGAAGCGCCGGTCCGTGCAGACGTTTCCGCCGCGGTGAGCATTGCCGTCGTGCGGCGCCCCTCGTCGCCGCTCACGAGCGGGTCGTCGCCATCGCGGACTGCCACGACGAGGTCCTCCAGCTGGCGCGCATACGCCCGGAGGCGAATCGGATCGTTGGCATCGAGCGGATCGAACGCCGGCATCTCCGTGACGAGGTCCCAGTCGTCGTTGCGGCCTAGCAGAAGCTGCCCATACGGGTCGAGGCGAATGATCCCTGTCGAACCGACGATTACGAACTCCCAGGTAGAAACGAACCCGGGCTTCGGCATCTCGTAGGTCATCCAGACCTGCACGATGGCGCCCGAGCGAAGCTCGTATTGGGCCATGGCGCTCTGTCCAACATCGGGTGGGTCGCCGGAGAAGTTGGCGATGCGCGCGTAGGCGCGCACCGGTTCACTGCCGCTCAACCAGCGGATCAGGTCGCAGCCATGCGCGGACCACGATGCCCAGGCCGTCTGCTGGGCCGGATCGAGCTTCCATTCGTCGCCCCGTGCCTTTAGATCCCACCAGCCGATCTCGGCGCCCGTGAGTCGGATCATCCGGACGTCGCCAATGGCGCCCTCGGCGATGAGCTGGTGCGCCGCTGCCGGTGCATCCCGGAAGCGGTGCTGCGATACGACGGAGAGCCGAACCCCGGCTGCCCCGCACGCCTCGACCATCGCGGCACATTCGGCGTCGTCCTGGGCCATCGGTTTCTCAACGAGGACGTGTTTGCCGGCGGCCGCAGCCGCGAGCGTCTGGGCGCGGTGCACCGCTGGTGGAGAGGCCAGCACCACCAGATCGACGTCGGTCCGCGCCATGAGCGCTTCGGGGGTGGGCTCGAGCGGCACGCCATAGTCGGCCGCCAGTGTCGCCGCTCGACGGCCACTGGCGACGGCCACGAGGGTCGCGCCCGCGGCGTGGTTCGCGGCCACTTCCGACCAGGTCCGTCCCATGAACCCGGAGCCGATCACGCCGACGCGCATCACGTTCGAGCCTCTGCCGGCTGATCGAAGAAGTCGATCCCGGCCGCCCGGCAGTCCTCGATGAACTCGTACAGCCCTTCGTCCGTGCTGTGCAGCCCGGGGATGCCCGCCGTGATCCGGTGGAACCCGAGCGCTCGCCATTGGGCAAGCTCCTCCGCGCGGGTGCCGACCGCCGCGACCTTGGCCGGATCCTGGTAGGCCAGCTCGTGCGGCTCGGCGAAGCGCTGGCCCCCCGTCGCCCGCAGTCCCTTGTAGCGCATGATCTGGTTGGTCCCGCAGTTGAGCTCGACTGTCGCCGGGTCCCGGCCGATCTCGGCGCACCGCTCGCGGAAGACATCGAGCAGCGCCGGGACCTCATCGGGGAACGTGTTGATGTTCAGCTCATCGCAGTAGCGGGCGGCGAGGCGGAACGTGAAGTTCTTTCCATGCCCGCCGATCAACAGCTTGATCCCGGGGCTTCGCGTCGACCTCGGGCTGTTGGCGACCTCCTCGAC
>JBKKCW010000214.1:0-4455 GCA_046712485.1 Candidatus Limnocylindrales bacterium | reverse complement strand
GTCGTACATGATCCGGCCCATGACGACGCCGCCCGTGTCGCGCGTCAGGTCGTTCGCGTACCGGTGCTCGTCCTCGGCCGGCTCGTAGTGTCCCAGGCCGCCCTTCGGGTCGGCATACAGGCCGTCGGCCGAGAGGATGATGTAGAACTCGAGGCGCCGCACCGACCTAAGCTACACCTCGACACGAGGAGACGATCACCGCAGTAGTCAGGTGGCCCGAGTCGATCGTCCTCGAGCCGTACAGGGACTCGGAGGCGCTCATTGAGCGCGGTGCGAACCAAGGTGACCTAGCCGACGGCAATCCTCGCGGCGGGCACCTTTGTCGGCGAGTTCCTGGGTGAGCCGAGCGCAGAGCTCAAGGCGAACCTGGCCGACGGCCCGGTCCATCTCGTCGCGCCCTACCTCGATATAGGCAACGGTCAGACCAGAAACCCAGCATGCTGGTAAGCTGGCCTCGTGAAGGTGACGATCGATATCGACCCGGACATCTACCGCGCCGTCAAGGTGGAGGCGGCTCGTTCGGATCGAAGCGTCCGTGAGGTCGTCGATGCCGCGCTGGCGGCCTGGCTTGATGCCGAAGAGACCCGAGAGGACATCGAATCCGCGCAGGCCGCCCTCGAGGAATACCGGCGCGATGGGGGAGAGTCCGCCGAGGCGTTCTTTGGCAAGCTCGCCGCGGAGACGAAGGCAACCTATGACCCAAGCCGGTGAGCGAGGCGCGGTATCGCGTCGACCTGTCGCCGGCGGACCAGCGACAACTCAGACGACTGCCGCCGGGTGACGCGGCGAGACTACGCGGTCCGATCCTTGCGCTTGGGATCGACCCGCGACCGCCGGGCGCGACGAAGCTGGTCGACGCCGACCTCTGGCGGCTCCGCGTAGGCGACCTGCGGGTGATTTATGCGATCGAGGATCCCGCCCAGGCGGTCGTCGTACTCCGAGTCGCCCGACGCTCTGAGAGCACCTACCGTCGCCCCTGAACCGCCGTCGGTTCGTACTCGTCATGGCGAAGCCACAGCTGGAACCCGTCGTCGTCGCGACTGGTGGTCATGACGGTTTCGTTCCCTTGTTTTCTTGCTTCGGGTTTGCGGCCGCGGCGATATTGAGGCGATCCTTGAGTGCATCGAGCTGGCGATCCCAATCCCGGGCCAACGCGGCCAGGAACTGCTGGGCCACCTGCATCGGGGCCGAGCGAAGCCGGTACCGCACCCGGCGACGCTCCCCGGGTTCGGCGGCCACCAGCCCGGCGTCCGCCAGCAGTGCCAGGTGTTTGGCGTTGGCTTGACGGGTGATGGGGAGCCTGTCGGCCAGATCCGTCGCCGTGGCGGGCCCGTTGGCCGCGAGTTCGGCCAGGATGGCCCGCCGGCTTGGGTCCGCGAGAGCTGCGAACACCTCCGCGGCGACAGCCTCCGCGTCAGGCGGCTTTGGCATCGAGGTACTCGACGAGCTCGGCCAATTCGCTGGCCCAGCCCTCGGTGTTCCCGTCGAACGCCTTGCGATGGCTCTCATCGGGGAGCTGCGAGAAGCCAGATTCGGTGACCGTGAGCCGCGTCCCCGGGCCGGTCGGCTCGAGCGTGAACTCGACGTACGTGCGGCGCGGATCATCGTCCGGGAGGCCGTAAATGCCCCAGGTAAACCCGAAGACATGCGGCTCCTCGACACGTTCGATGCGCATTGACGCCTTGTCGCCACTGGTCCACGTCATGTGGGCCGCGCCACCAGGCCACAGCTCGATCGTCGCCGTATTGCCGAACCAGGTACCAAGGCCCTCGGCAGTGGTCAACGCCGCCCACACCTTGGCCGGCGGATGCGCGATCTCGACGGTCCGCTCAATTCGATCTGGAAAACCCATGTCAGCCTCCTGCATGTATAGCAATCAGTTGATTGCTACACGCACAGTATCGCAACCGCTGAGTTGCGTCAACCGCTGAGGCGAACGATCCCTGGGATTCCGTCGAAGGCGGAGTCGAAGGTCAGGATCCGGTCGATATCACGGCCATGCATGACGGCAAGGTGGAGGGCGTCGCGCGCGGCCAGCCTCGGCGTGGTCTTGAGCAGGCGCCGAGCCCGCTCAACGTCCGTGCGCTCGATGGGGTAGACGACATCGACCACACGCATCACGGATTCGAAAGCAGGATCAATCGCTTCAGGCCGTCGGATGGCCGTGTACCGATGCAGGATCTCTTGGAGAACTTCCGCGTCCGTACACATCGATTCGCCGGCGGCAACCAGTTCTTCAAGCGCTCGTCGGGCCGGCTCCTTGTTTGGGTGCGGCACTCCCACCAGGTACATCGGCACATTCGAGTCGACGAAGATCACTCCTTCGGTTCGCCACTCAGGTAACCCAGCTCGATCTCAGCGTTCATCTGATCTATATCTGGGGACGGCCCAACGTTTTGGCGGTAGGCCGCATGGATGGCAGCAAGCTTTGATGCGGTATCGCCACGTGAACTTGCGGCCCCTTCACGGAGGCGACGTCGAACCCACTCGGCCGTGGTCAGCTTGTCGCGACGAGCGAGTCGCTGGATCGTTCGCAGCTCCGCGTCGTCGAGGAGCACTTGTAGCCGCTTAGTCATTGCATGAGCCTAGATGACTCATCTAAATGAGTCAACGCCGCGCGCGCTCCACACGATTGCCTCATCGAACGGATGGGCACGGCCGCCTCTCGATGGGTAGCCCACGGTTTCTGGATCGGGCCTCATCGCGGGATCATCTCGCCCGGGGCGGTGCCTGCGAGTCTGCAGATTCGTGTGATCCCGAGGCGCTGCTGGCCTACCGACTCCAATTGCGGATCAACAGGCCCGCTCGAGCGTCGAGGCGCAGTCATCGTCGACCGAAGAGGCGCTTTGGCCGCTAGCTGCAGTCTGGTGGGCACGCCGGGCACGGAACCCAAGATCAATCCAAGCGAGGTCAGCTCGCGAGCTTCTTGTAGCGGATCCTGTGCGGCTGGTCGGCGGCCACGCCGAGCTCGCGATGGCGGAACTCCTCGTATTCGGTAAAGTTGCCCTCGAACCAGCGGACCACGCTGTCACCCTCGAAGGCCAGCACGTGAGTAGCGATCCGGTCGAGGAACCAGCGATCGTGGCTGATCACGACCGCGCAACCCGGGAATGACTCGAGCCCCGCCTCGAGCGCGCGCAGCGTGTCCACGTCGAGGTCGTTGGTGGGTTCGTCCAGCAGCAGGACGTTGCCGCCCGAGCGCAACAGTTTGGCCAGGTGGACGCGGTTCCGTTCGCCACCGGACAGCTTGCCGACCGGCTTCTGTTGGTCCGTGCCGCGGAAATTGAAGCTTGACACATACGCGCGAGCGGGGAGCTCGCGGTTGCCGACCTTGATGAGCTCGTCGCCGCCACTGATCTCGTCGAACACGCTGTTGTCGGCCCCGAGGTCGTCGCGACTCTGGTCGACATAGCTCAGCTGCACGGTGTCGCCGATGACGATGCTGCCGCGATCCGGCGGCTCCTGCCCCACGATCATCCGGAAGAGCGTCGTCTTGCCGGCCCCGTTCGGCCCGATGATCCCCACGATCCCGGCCTTTGGAAGCGAGAACGACAGGTCCTCGATCAAGACGTTGTCGCCAAACGCCTTTGACAGGTTCTTGATCTCGATGACCTGGTCGCCAAGGCGAGGTCCGGGCGGAATGGCAATCTCGAGCTCTCGCTCATTCGCCTTCGTCTCGTTCGCTTCGGCGAGCAGCTTCTCGTAGGCGCCAAGGCGAGCCTTGCCCTTGGCCTGTCGCGCCCTTGGCGAGAGGCGTACCCATTCGAGCTCCCGTGCGAGCGTTCGCTGTCGAGCGTCGACGTTCTTCTGTTCGCGACCCATCCGCTCGAGCTTCTGCTCCAGCCAGCTCGAGTAGTTGCCCTCGAACGGGATCCCGCGGCCTCGGTCGAGCTCGAGAATCCACTGGGCGACGTTGTCGAGGAAGTACCGGTCGTGGGTGATGGCCACGACCGTGCCCGAGTACTCCTGCAGGAAGCGCTCGAGCCAGAAGACGGACTCGGCGTCGAGGTGGTTGGTCGGTTCATCGAGGAGCAGCAGGTCCGGGTGGCGGAGGAGCAGACGGGCGAGCGCCACGCGCCGCTTCTCGCCGCCGGAAATCTTGGTCACGTCGGCATCGTCAGGTGGACAGCGAAGGGCATCCATCGCGATGTCGACGTTGCGCTCGAGGTTCCACGCGTCGGCGGCGTTGATCTTGTCCTCGAGCTTGGCCTGCTCCGCCCCGATGGCGTCGTAGTCGGCGTCGGGTTCGGACCACTTGGCCATGACGGCGTTGTACTGGTCGATGAGCGTCTGGACCTCGCGGACACCGTCGAGCACGTTGCCCTTGACGTCCTTGCTCGGGTCGAGCTCGGGCTCCTGACTCAGGAACCCCACGGTGAAGCCCGGTGTGAGACGAGCTTCCCCGGTGAAGCCGTCATCGAGCCCGGCCATGATCCGCAGCAGGCTCGACTTGCC
>JBKKCW010000213.1:0-3350 GCA_046712485.1 Candidatus Limnocylindrales bacterium | reverse complement strand
ATCCAGGGCGGCGGCCCGCGCCGATTCAAAGCCGGGCAGGCCGCGATCGACCATGTCGTCCGACGCCGTCAACGAGATCCGGAACCAGCCGGGGGCTTCGACCACCGTGCCCGGCAGGATCAGGACGCCGTGGTCGGCCAGCAGCTCGCCGAAGGCCATGTCGTCCTCGATCGGCGCCTGGGCCATGACGTAGAAGGTTCCCTCGGGGTTGGTCGGCTCGTAGCCGATCTGCCGCAGTGAGCCGACGACCCGGTCGCGCCGGCGTTCCAGGGCCCCCACGTCGATCGAGAGGCGATCGAGGTCTTCGATGGCATGCTGGAGCAGAGCGTTCGGGAACGAGAATCCGGTCGCGATCTGGGCCGTGAAGATGGCGTCGCGCAGGCCCTCGCGATTGGGCATCGTCGGGGGAACGGCGGCATAGCCGATCCGCATGCCAGGGGCCAGCAGGGTCTTGCCGAACGAGTAGGTGACGATTGTCGCCGCGTAGACCTCGGCCGGGCTGTGGAACTCCCGGCCATCGAACACGATCCGGTTGTAGGGCTCGTCTGAAACGAGGTAGATCGTCCGGCCGTGCCGGCGACCTGCGTCCGACAGCACCTCGCCCAGCGCCCGCAGGACATCAAGTGGGTAGATCCGCCCCGTCGGGTTGTGCGGCGTGTTCACCAGGACGGCCCTTGTCCGCGGCGTGATCGCGGCGGCAATCGTGTCGGCATCGAGGTCGAAGCCCGGGGGAGCCAGCGGCACCCGCACCGGCGTGCCGCCGGCGGCCAGGATGAGGATCTCGTAGAAGAACCACGGTGGCGACAGGAAGACGACCTCGTCGCCGGGCTCGAGGATGGCGCGGAACGTGACCGCCAGTGCCGCGAACCCGCCGTTGGTCATGGCGATGTCGGCGGGATCCCAGTCCATGCCGGTCCGCGCGGACAGCGATCGCGCCATCGCGGCCTGGCTCTTCGGTTCGCTCAACTTGTAGGCGAACCAGTCCTTGTCCTGCGGCTGAAGCGCCCGCGCGAGAGCGTCGACGTAGGCGGGGGACGCCATCTCCTGCGGGTTGCCGACAGAAAAGTTCGCGATGCCCGGCTCGTCACGACGCGCCCAGATCGGGCCGTCGAAAAACCGGCTGAATGGCGCGATGCTCGCGCGCAATCGATCGATCTGTCCAATGGCAGTGGCCATCATCGTCTCCCTGGCTTCGAGCGTGCTGCGATCCTGACCATGGCTCCCTCCCACCCCGCGTCGAGCGGCTTGCCTGGCTCGTCGAGATCGATGCTGACCGGGGCATGATCCGAGGGGATCGGGGGGCCCTTGCGCGCCTCCCGGTCGATCTCTGCCCCGACGACCCGCGCCGCCAACGGTTCCGTGACGAGCAGGTGGTCGATGCGCATGCCCAGGTTCTTGTGGAAGTTCCCCGCCCGGTAGTCCCACCAGCTGAAGCGGCCCGGCCTCCTCTCGCGCAGCCGGTAGGCGTCCGTGAATCCCCAGTCGAGCAGCGCCCGGAACGCGGCGCGCTCGGGCTCCGAGACGTGCGTCCCGCCATGGACCGCCCGGGCATCCCAGACGTCGGCATCGGTGGGAGCGATGTTGAAGTCGCCTCCGAGCACGAGCGGCTCGCTGGCCATCCTCGTGTCGGCCAGCCAGCGTGACAGCCGCTCGTACCAGGCGAGCTTGCCGGTGTAGAACGGCGACCCGACCACGCGCCCGTTCGGCGCGTAGACCGTGACGACCCGCAGCCCATCGACCGTCGCGCTGAGCATGCGCGCCTCGTCGAACGGATTGAAATCTTCCTCGCTGACGTCCCTGGCAGCGCCCGGGCCGCTGTCGCGTACCGGCCCATCGCCAAAGTTCGTGACGACGTCAGTCACCGTCAGCCCTTTCCGGGTGACGATGCCGACGCCGTTCCAACGGCCCTCGCCGTGATGGAGGAGGTCGTAGCCCAGCATCGCGAACGGCATGACCGGTGCGTCGCTGTCCGTCAGCTTGGTCTCCTGGATCAGCAGGACGTCGGGTGCCGCGCGCGCCAGCCACTTCTCCACGGCTTCCTGCCGCGCCTTGAGCGAGTTGACGTTCCAGGTCGCGATCCGCATTTTGCCGCTCGCTCAGTACCGCCGACCGCGCTGCCGCGCCAGATCGAATGTTGCCGTTTCGGCCACGGCCATCACTGCCATCGTCCCGGCCTGGACAGGATCGGATACGACAAGGTCGACGTGCTCGGTGATCGAGCCGACCATGTTCAGGGCGATGATCGGGATGCCGACCGCGCGGAGCTCGTCGGCCGCCACGCTGATGTCGCCGCCCATGATCGAGCCGGCAAGGACGAGCAGGTGAGCACGAGGCAGATCGGCCACGGCTCGAACCGCGGCCGCGATATGCGCTTCGCCGACGAGTGGGATCGTGTCCACGCTGATCCGCTCGCCGCGGAGATTGTGCCGGTCCGCCTCGCTGACGGCGCCGAGCGCCACCTGGGCCACCTGCGCGCCACCGCCCACGACGATGACGCGCTTGCCGAACACGGAACCCAGCGCCCGAGTTGGATGGATCGATCGGACGTCCGGGAGCGTGGCGATCCCGGCGACGAGGGCTTCCTGGCTGACACCTTCCACCTCGAGCTCGATTTCGGTGAGCGGGGGGTCGCCTTCGATCTGGCGAACCGTGGCAAGCGCCCGGATCCGGCCGCCGATCGCGGTGACGGCCGCGGTCACCGATGAGACGGCCTCGGCCCGGTCGACGAGGTCGAGTCGGATCGCTGCGGTCGCTGCGGCCTTCGTCCGGGGCATCAGCCCAGCGAGCCGTGGCCGCGGCCCGCCGCGCCCGGACGGAGGTCGTTGACCGACAGGCCGCCGGCGTCGATGCCGCCGGTGGGATCGTGCTCCTCGAACGCCAGCGTGAGGGCGGTGAAGGTTTCCCGCGTCGCGTCGGGATCGGAGGTCGTGAGCATCAGGGCGCCGTCGGTGTCCTCGGCCACGCCGACGATGCCGGTGATGTTGACGCCGCGTTCGCCGAGGGCCGTGGCGACGCGCGCAAGCGAACCGGGTCGATCGTCGAGCTTGACCGTGAACCAGACCGTCACGCGGGGCACCTCCTGTCGTTTCGATGGTACCCGCTGACTCCCGCCCCGCGCTCCGACGGTACGCTCTCGGCGTGTACCGAATCACCGTCGCTGAACGCCGTGCGCGGGTGGCCGTGCGCCATCACGTCGCGCCGCGTGAGCGCGTGTCCAGCGTGCTGCAGGCAGCCCGTGACGTTGTCTGCCTGCACGCGTCCGCCCCGTCCTCGGTGTACGTGTCGGCCCGGGCACGCATGATCGACGGGACCATTGACGCGGTCGATCGCGCGCTGTACGAGGATCGCGA
>JBKKCW010000212.1:0-5058 GCA_046712485.1 Candidatus Limnocylindrales bacterium | reverse complement strand
CGGATCATCCACGTCGACATCGATCCCGCCGAGATCGGCAAGAACGTCGCGGTCGAGGTCCCGATCGTCGGCGATGCGGGGCGGGTCCTCCGGGCACTGACGCCCATGGTCGAGGCCGTGGATCCGTCCGTGCGCGCCGACTACTTCACCCAGCTTGCCGAATGGAAAGCCGACTCGGTCGCGTCGAGCTGGCACGGCTCCGGCGCCTGGCGCGACGGGGTCCTGTCCGCGGACTACGTGATCGAAAGGATCGGCGAGCTGACCGACCACGAGGCGATCTACGTCGCCGACGTCGGCCAGAACCAGATGTGGCTCGCGCGCTACGCCGGGTTCCGCCATCCCAATACCCACGTCAGCTCCGGCGGTCTCGGGACGATGGGCTTCTCCGTGCCCGCCGCGATGGGGGCGGCGCTCGGAGTGCCGCATCGCGAGACGTGGGCGATCACCGGTGACGGCGGCTTCCAGATGACGTTCCAGGAGCTGATGACGCTTGTCGCCGACCATATCCCGGTCAAGATCGCGCTGCTCGACAACAAGAAGCTCGGGATGATCCGCCAGTGGCAGGAGATCATCTACGCCGGCAACTACCATTCCGCCAACCTGCCCGGACCGGACTTCGCCAAGCTCGCCGACGCATTTGGCATCCCCACCTTCAGGGCGCGGACGCCCGACGAGGTCGATGCGGCGATCACGGGCGCCCAGGCCGTCGATGGTCCGGCGCTCGTCTGGTTCGAGATTGCCGAGGAGCAGAACGTCTTCCCGATGATGCCGGCAGGCAAGGGCCTGTCCGACCTGATCGAAAAATGGGGCGGGGCGGAGGAATGAGCGGCGACCCGAACTCGAACGGGAAATCGCCGGCGACCTCGGGTCAGCCGGCGGGGGCGCTCAAGGCGTCGACCCCGGCCCATAGCGCCCCGCCATCACGCGCGCTGCCGGGCGGTGGTGAGACGCGACGCCACGTCCTGGTGGCGGTGGTGCTCAACAAGCCAGGCGTCCTGAACCGGGTCGCGAGCCTGATGCGGGCGCGCAACTTCAACATCGACTCGCTCGCCGTCAGCCATACCGACAGCGAGGACGTCAGCCGAATGACGATCACCCTGCACGGCGACGACGTCGCGGTCGAGCAGGCAGCCAAGCAGCTCTATCGCCTGATCGACGTGCTCAAGGTCCAGGACGTCACGTCCGAGCCCACGATCCAGCAGGAGCTCGCCCTGATCAAGGTCCGGGCAACGGACACGAACCGGGCCGAGATCCTCAAGCTCGTCGAGCTCTCGAGAGGGCGAGTCGTGGACGTCGCGGACGGGTCGGTGATCGTCGAGGCGACGGGCACCGAGACCGAGATCGACGCGTTCGTCTCACTCGTCCGGAATTACGGCATCAAGGAGTTGGTCCGCACAGGTGCGGTCGTCATGGCCCGTGGCTCGGGCTCCATCGAGGAGGCAATCAAGCGAAGACAGCCCGGATGTACTACGACAACGATGCCGACCCGGCGGCCCTGGCCGACCATACCGTCGCGATCATCGGGTATGGCAGCCAGGGCCATGCCCATGCGCTCAACCTCCACGAGTCGGGGGTGGACGTCGTCGTGGGCCTCGCACCGGGATCGAAGAGCCGTCCCCTGGCCGAGGAAGCCGGTCTCCGGGTGATGGACGTCGCGGAGGCTGTCAAAGCCGCGGACGTGGTCATGATCCTCGTCCCGGACACCGCCCAGAAGGCCGTGTACGAGACCGAGATCGCGCCCAACCTCCGCGAAGGGCAGCTCCTGATGTTCGCCCACGGCTTCAACATCCATTTCGGACGGATCGACCCGCCCGGCATCGTGGACGTCGGGATGATCGCGCCCAAGGGTCCGGGCCACCTCCTGCGCTCGGTCTACCAGGCGGGCGGCGGCGTCCCGGCGCTGTTCGCGGTCCATCGCGACCAGTCGGGCACCGCGCGAGCCCGCGTGCTGGCCTACGGCCGTGCGATCGGCTCCACGCGGGCCGGGGTGCTCGAGACGACGTTCGCCGAGGAGACCGAGACGGACCTGTTCGGCGAGCAGTCTGTCCTGTGCGGCGGCACGGCGGCGCTCGTCAAGATGGCCTTCGAGACCCTCGTGGAGGCCGGCTACCAGCCCGAGCTTGCCTATTTCGAGACAATGCACGAGCTCAAGCTGATCGTCGACCTGATGTACCGCGGTGGTCTCAACTTCATGCGCTTCAGCGTGAGCGACACCGCGGAGTACGGCGACTACGTGTCGGGGCCGCGGATCATCGACGAACACGTCCGGACCACGATGCGCGACGTCCTCAAGGAAATCCAGGACGGCTCGTTTGCCAGCCGCTGGGTTGCCGAGAGCGATTCCGGCCGCGCCGAGTTCACCCGTCTTCGCGAGGCTGATCGCAACCACCAGATCGAGCAGGTGGGCTCCCGCCTGCGGGCCCAGATGCCGTTCCTCAACCCGGTCGAGGTCCAGGCCGGGGGGGTCCAGGCAGCGGCAAGCACCCCCGCGGCCTCGCGATGAGCTCCGCGGTACCCCGGCCCGCCGGGCCGTTCGTGCCCGCGGGCAGCGTCCGTATCTTCGACACCACCCTCCGGGACGGCGAGCAGGCACCGGGCGCCGGGCTGACGGCGGCCGAGAAGCTCGAGGTCGCGCGGCAGCTGGCGCGGCTCAAGGTCGACGTCATCGAGGCTGGCTTTCCGGCCGCCTCGCCCGGTGACTTCGAGGCGGTCCGGCGGATCGCCCAGGAGACCAAGGGCGGGATCGCGGTCGCCGCCCTCGCCCGCTGCAAGGACGGCGACCCGCAGCGCGCGATCGAGGCGATCAAGGTCGCCGAGCGTCCGCACCTCCACGTGTTCATCGCGACGAGCGATATCCACCTCAAGCACAAGCTGCGGATCGACCGCGACACGGCACTTGCCGAGGCCGTCCGCTGGGTCCGCCATGGGCGCCAGGAGCTCGGGCGCGACGCCGAGATCGAGTTCTCCGCCGAGGACGCCTCGCGCACGGATCCCGAATTCCTGCTCCAGATCTACGAGGCCGTGGTCGAGGCCGGAGCCTCCACGGTCAACATCCCGGACACGGTCGGCTACGCGATCCCGGCCGAATTCGGCGACCTGACCAGGCGGGTCGTGGATCTGGTGGGAGGGCAGGCCACGATCAGCGTCCACTGCCACAACGACCTGGGACTGGCCACGGCGAACACGATGGCCGCGATCCAGTCAGGGGCGCGGCAGGTGGAGGTCACGATCAACGGCCTCGGCGAACGCGCCGGCAACGCCTCGCTCGAAGAGGTGGTCATGGCGCTTCGGACGCGGCCCACGCAATTCCCCGACCTGGGTTCCGGCGTCGTCACCGAACAGCTCACCGCCGCGAGTCGGCTGGTCAGCTACCTGACCGGGTTCGCCATCCAGCCGAACAAGGCGATCGTCGGCGGCAACGCGTTCGCCCACGAGTCCGGAATCCACCAGGACGGCGTGATCAAGAACCCGCTCACCTACGAAATCATGACGCCGCAGTCCGTCGGACTGACCGGGAGCCAGCTGACAATCGGCAAGCTGTCCGGACGGCGCGGTCTCCAGGGCAAGCTCAGGGAGCTCGGCCACGAGCTCGAGGGCGAGGCGCTCGACGAGATCTATCGCCAGGCGGTCGCGCTCGCGGACGCCAAGAAGGAGGTCACGGACGCCGACCTGCTCGCGCTCGTCGAGCAGCGGGCCTCGGAGGTGCCGGCTTCGGTGTCGATGGTCGGCTGGAGCGTCACGTCCTCTCATGGCGGCAAGGCCACGGGCACCGTCACGTTGTCGATAGGGAACGAGGAGCGGACGTCCGAGACCACCGGCAACGGTCCGGTGAATGCCCTGTTCGGGGCGGTGGACAACGCGCTCCAGCCGGTCCTCGGCTGGCACCCGGTCCTGACCGAATACGAGATCAAGGCCGTCAGCGCCGGGGAGGACGCGCAGGGCCAGGCGCTCGTTCGCTGCCGCCGCTCGTCGGACGAGGGGCCCGGCGCCCTTGTGGTCACCGGCCACGGGTTATCGACGAACATCATCGAGGCCTCGCTGGACGCCTACATCGTCGCCGTCAACAAGCTCCACGGCGCGGAGATCAACGGAGTCAACGCTGGCTTCGTCTCGCCACGCGAGCGCGAAGGCCTCCGGTGAGCGATCGACCGCGCTATCGGATCGCGACGATCCCGGGCGACGGCGTGGGGCCCGAGGTGGTCGGGGCGGCTCGTCGCGTCGTCGACGCCGCGGCCGAGCGGTACGCGTTCGACATTGACTGGTCGGAGCACCTCGCCGGTGGCATCGCCATCGATAGCTACGGGACCCCTATCCGGGACGAGGACGTCGCTGCGGTCGGCGCGGCCGACGCGATCCTGCTGGGCGCCTGCGGCGGCCCGAAATGGGATGACCCCAAGGCGACGGTCCGTCCGGAACAGGCGTTGTTCAAGCTGCGCGGGGTGCTCGGGCTGTTCGCCAACCTGCGCCCGGTGACCATCCATCCACGGATCGGTCAGGCATCGCCCGTCAGGTCCGAGCTGCTCGCCGGCGTCGACCTGCTGATCATCCGGGAGCTTACCGGCGGCCTCTACTTTGGCGACCGGACGGAAGCCACCGGCGAGCCCGGGCAGCGCCGGGCGGTCGACACGCTGCCGTACACGGAAGCCGAGATCGCGCGCGTCGTCCGACTGGGGTTCGAGCTGGCGCGGACACGCCGCGGCCGGCTGACGAGTGTCGACAAGGCAAACGTGCTCGCGACCTCGCGCCTGTGGCGGACGGTCGTCGAGGAGCTGCGGGCCGACTACCCCGACATCGAGGTGAGCCACCAGCTCGTCGATTCGTGCGCGATGCTGCTGATCAGGCAACCAGCCTGGTTCGACGTCCTGGTGACGGAGAACCTGTTCGGTGACATCCTGTCCGACGAGGCGGGCGTGCTGGCCGGCTCGCTCGGGATGTTGCCGTCGGCGTCGCTCGGCGAACGCATGACCGGGCACGGCACGTTCGGCATGTACGAGCCGATCCACGGATCGGCGCCCGATATTGCCGGCCAGGACAGGGCCAACCCGATCGGCACGATCC
>JBKKCW010000211.1:0-6167 GCA_046712485.1 Candidatus Limnocylindrales bacterium | reverse complement strand
CTCGTGCCCGGGCGGGCTCCAGATCCCGAGAAGGTCGAGCGTGGTTGCCGCAATCGGCTCGGGATCGATCTGCCGGCAGGATTCGCGCAGGTCGGCCAGGCTCAAGCGCGACCTCCGGCCGTCGATGGGATCGTCGTGGTACGGGCCCCTCGCCGCTGTCCCAGGCCGGCCAGCATTGTCGGCACCTCCAGGACGTGCTGCCGCGCCAGCGACGCGGCGGCCTCCGGGTCGCCAGCGCGGATCGCGTCCACGAGCACGGTGTGTGAGCCAGCTGCGTTCTTCAGGAAGTACTTCGCCGTCGACCCCGGTCGATCCAGCGCCTGGTACGACCGCACCCTCACGAGCCCGTCGAGGCTCGACCAGATATGCCGCAACAGGGTCAAACCGGACCACTCGACGATCAGGCCGTGGAACTGAAGGTCGAACTCCGCGATCGCTTCCACCTCCCGGGTCTTGATCGCCGCGCGCATCTCGTCGATGAGCGCCTCGAGCCGAGCGAGCTCCGACTCGCCGACGAGGTCGACCGAGGCCGCGGTCGCTCTGCCCTCGATCACCGCCCGCAACTCGTAGATTGCGTCGATCTCGGTCTCCGGCAGGCCCACGACCACGGCTCCGCGATGCGGAAAGATCTCCACCAGACCCTCCTGCTCGAGATGACGGATCGCCTCGCGCACGGGGGCGCGGCTGACGCCCATCTTCTCGGCGACATCGGCTTCCAGGAGGCGCGATCCGGCGCCGATTTCGTTGGCCAGGATGGCGGTTCGAAGCGCCGTCAGCACTTCCTGGCGCAGGACCCGCGGCTTGATGCGCTGGAGGTTCAACCCCACGCCGGGAGCGGTCGGCTCGGTCATCGCGTGGCTCGCAGGCCGGCGGTCATCGCGGCACTCCCTGTGGTCATGCGGAAACCGGGTCGAGGGGGGCCAGTATAGGCGCGAGCATGTCGCCGACCGGTCGCCCGCCGCGCACCACGACCGTCGGGGATCGCAGCGCGCCTACCGACACCGCGGGATCCGCTTCGACGATCAGCAGGTCCGCGGCGTGTCCTGGTTCGATGAGTCCCACGTTGGCCAGGCCGAACAAATGGGCGGTGACCGTTGTGGCCGAGGCGAGCGCCTGGAGCGGGGTCATGCCGTGCCGCACGTACAGCTCCAGCTCGCCGACCATGTCGCCGATCGGGACGAGCGGCCCGCCGCCGTCGTTCCCGGCGGCGATGCGGACCCCGGCCTTGATCGCCGCCTCGAGGAACGCCACGAGGCTGTCATGGAGCGCCTCGCACTGCTCCACCACGAAGTCGGGGATCCCCGCTGCGATCCCGTGGTCGATGATCCGCCTGTCGGACAGGATCGTCGGAACCAGCGCCACGCTACGTTCGAGCATCAGCTCGATGGCCTCCTGGTCTCCGCCATGGCCGTGCTCCACGGAGTCGACGCCGGCTCGGACAGCGTTGAGGACGCCGATCCGGCTCTCGGCGTGGGCGGCGACCGGGACGCCCCGTTTGTGTGCCTCGTCGACGGCGGCAGCCATCTCCTCGATTGTCAGCTGCGGCTGGCCGGCCTGGCGACCACCGGTCATCATCCCGCCGGTTGCCATCAGCTTGATCGAGCCCGCCCCAGCTCGGAGGTTCTCGCGCGCCGCCCGACGGACCGCATCCGGCCCGTCGGCCTGCAGGCCCATCCACCAGCCGTGACCACCGGTCATCGTGATGACTCGTCCACTCGGGATCACTCGGGGACCCTCAATCTCGCCGGCGTCTGTGAGTCGAGCGAGGTCGATATCGATCCCGTCGATGCCGCCGACGTCCCGGATTGTCGTGACGCCAGCACGGACGGCGGCCTCGAGCCGCGCGACGCTGCGGACGACGGTCTCCGTTCGGTTCTCCCCACGCAACGCTGCCTCGGGATCCGGACCGCCGTCGAGGCACAGGTGGGCGTGGGCGTTCATAAGGCCCGGAACGATCCAGCGCCCGGCGAGGTCCAGCTGGGCGGCGTCCCGGTCATCCAGGTCCGGACCGATCGCGGCGATCCGCCCGTCACGGATGAGGAGGTTGAGCCGGCCATCTAGTTCCCCGCGCGCGTCGACCAGCCGCCCGCCGCGCAGCAGCAGCGCCGTCATACCCTGAGCCGGGCCCAACGGGCGCTCCTGGCCATGCCACCGCCACCGTAGAACGTGACGAGCACCTCGCCACTCGCAAGGAGCACGCCGCGCGGGTGCCCGAACTGCCAGGCACCCATGTCGTTCCAGAACTCTTCCTGTGGCCTCGGCCGGTCCGCGCCCGGCTCGGTGCCGGCGTCGCTCGCCCAGACGACGATCTCCGTGGTGGGGTCCCAGGTGCGCCCGAAGTCATCGCTCACCGCCGCGCGGACGCCCGGCGGATCGGTCCGATGCGAGTACACCGCCAGCAGCCGGTCGCCACCGAGAGCGACGGGCTGACAGTGCTGGCCCCGCAGGCCCGTGCCGATGGGCACGGTCCAGGTCCGGCCATCGGGCGATCCCCAGGTGATGTGCACGTCCACGTCGAGGGCCGCCTGGGGATCGTGCGTCCAGAACATGTTGACGAGGCGACCGTCCGCGGGACGCGTGTCGAGTCGCTGGTCCCAGTAGAAGAGCGCGTCGTCAGGGTGGCGCGCGACGAGGACATCGGACGGCCACGTCCGGCCGCCGTCGGTCGACAACCGCAGGTACGCGGCCGGATGACCCGGTTCCGGGTCGTCGCGTTCCTTCCAGTGCTCGAACGGCTGCGCCAGCGAACCGTCCGCGAGCCAGAAGGGCGGCCCCGTGGTGGAAGCGCCTGGATGCGGGCCCAGGTCGATGCGACGCCGCTCCGGCCAGGTCCAGCCACCGTCGGTCGAGACCAGGTGATACGCCCGCATGCCCAGCAGGCCCTGGGTCACGGGATGGACCCACGGCGCCGTCGGGTCGCTCCGGTCGGTCCACAGAACCGCGGCCGTCAGGACCCCTGGGGTCAATTCGGCGATGTACCAACCGCGCGTTTCGCCGGGCCAGCCATCCCACTCACGCTCAGGGAGTCCGAGGTACCGGAGCGACCACGTTTCACCGGCGTCGACCGAGGCGAATATCGCGGTGTGGCCATCGGCGCCTTCACGGTCCGACCCCAGCCGGACTGTGACGAGGACCGTGCCGTTGGAAAGTCGGATGGCCGAGTTTGCCGATGCCGAACGTTCGTTGATCGGCGCGGTTCGAGCGTCCCAGATGACGCCGGAAGCGACGACTTCCATCAGGCTTCACTCCCGGATCCGGGCTCGCGCGATAGCCGAATTGTATACGATATCCCAACTCGCGGACGTCACCCGATGTCGTCACGCCGACCTCCAATGGAGACGCCCCGTGCCTTCTGGAAGCCCGCCGGCCGCGTCCCCCGCCGTGGGGATGACCAAGGTGGAGCTCGACACGCCCGTGATGCTCCTGGACCTCGACCGGTTCGACGCAAATGTCGGCCGACTGTCCGCGGCGATCGAGGCCGGTGGCAAGGCCTGGCGGCCCCATTCGAAAGGTCACAAGTCCCCGTGGATCGCCCAGCGGCAGCTCGAGGCGGGTGCCATCGGCGTCACGTGCGCAAAGGTGTCCGAAGCCGAGGTCATGGTCGACGGCGGAGTCCCGTCGATCTTGATCGCGTACGAGCTCGCCACCCGGCGAAAGGTGGAGCGGGCCGCCCGGCTCCAGTCCCGGGCGGAGGTGATGATCTGCGCCGACGACCCGTTCCACGTACGGCTCGCGTCGGAGGTGGCGGTCGACCTCGGCGTCGAGATCCCGATGGTGGTCGACATCGACGTCGGCATGAACCGGACGGGCGTGGCGCCGGGCCGCGCGGCGCTCAAGATCGCGCGCGCCATCGACCAGGCAGCCGGGCTCCGGCTGGCGGGGATCATGGGCTACGAGGGCCACGTGCTCACGGCCTGGCCCAACGAGGAGAAGCTTGCCGCCACCGTCGCCGCCGGCGCGGGCCTGATCGAGTCCCGGGAGCTGATCGAGGCCGACGGGATGTCGGTCGGGATCGTCAGCGGTGGTGGCTCCGGAAACTACATGTTCGCGTCGTCCCTCGACGGACTCACGGAGCTGCAGGCCGGTGGCGCCTGCCTGATGGACCCGTTCTACGGCAAGCTCTGCCATCTCGAGGAGCTCGGGTTCGAATACGCGCTGACGATCCTGACGACGGTCACTAGCCGGCCGACGGCCGAGCGGGTCATCACGGACGCTGGCTTCAAGACGATGTCCGCCCGCGAGGAGGGCCAGCCGATCATGCTCGACCAGCCTGGCCTCGAGCTCGACTACCTATCGGCGGAGCATGGTGTTTGGCGTCGAGGACCGGACAGCGGCGAGATCCGGATCGGCGATCGACTGGAGATCATCCCCGACTATCACGACACGACGACCTTCCGGCACGATGCGTTCGTCGGCCTGCGTGGCGGCGTGGTCGAGGAAATCATCCCGCTGCTGGCGCGCGGGAACTTGGTCTGACGCGATGAACCTGGACCTGCTGATCCGCGGCGGGACCGTAGTCGATGGCACCGGATCGCCCGAGGGTGCCGCCGACGTCGGTGTCCGCGGCGACCGGATCGTGGCGATCGGCACGCTCGCGGACGCTTCGGCAGCGCGGATCGTTGAGGCCGTCGACAGGGTCGTCTGCCCGGGGTTCATCGACGTCCACGTCCATTCGGAGACGGCACTTCGCGGCAACGGCGACATCTGGGGTTCGGTCCTGCAGGGTGTGACGTCGCACTTGACCGGGCCTGACGGCTTCGGCTGGTCGCCCCTGCCCGACGGCGCCTCGGCCGATCTCTGGCGGTCGACGGCCTTCGCCTACGGACAGGCCGACCTGGCCCCGCACTGGACGACGATCGAGGAGTACTTCGCAGGGTTACGGGGGTCGATCCCGCTGAACGTCGTCCCGATGGTCCCCCACCAGGCCGTCCGGTTAGCGGTCCTCGGCTGGGACCCAAGACCGGCGGACGATGGTGAGCTGGAGCGAATGCGCACGATCACCCGCGACTGGATGGAGGCCGGCGCGGTCGGCTTCAACACCGGGCTCGACTACCAGCCCGCGGCGAGCAGTGACACCCGCGAGCTCGTGGAGCTAGCCCGCGTGGTCGCCGGGTACGGTGGGATCTACGCGGCACACATCCGGTACGCCGGGGCCGGTCGAGCCAACGCGTATCGGGAGTCGATCGAGATCGGTCGCAAGGCGGGCATCCCGATCCGGGTCTCGCACGAGTCGGTCGACGACGAGACCGAGCCGCTGCTCGAGGCGGCGCGGGGCGCTGGCGTCGACTTCGGGATCGACTGGTACGCCTATCCAGCGGGCTCCAGCCACCTGCTGATCTGGCTCCCGCCGGAGGACCAGATCGGTGGGTACGACGCGGTCATCGAGCGGGTGCGGGACCCATCGCAACGGAAGCGGATCGCCGAGTTCCTCGGGGCCCGCCTGCGCGAGACCAACGACGCGGGCGGCCGGGAGTATTTCTCGGACACGCATTCCGGGCAGCACATCGGACGATCCATCGGCGAGATCGCGGCCGAGCGCGGCACCGGCCTGGGCGAGACCGCGGTCGACCTGATCGTGGAGGAGTCGCCGGAGGCCCTGCTCGTCTTCAAGCGCCCGCTAACCGAGGAAGCCTTTGAGGCGCTCGCCCGGCGGACCCTCCGACGGCCCGAGTTCATGGTCTCGAGCGACGGGATCTACCACGGCGCGCGCCCGCACCCTCGTGGCTACGGGACGTTTGCGCGGATCCTGGGCAGGTATGTCCGCGAGCTGGGTGTGCTCGAGCTCGAGGACGCGGTTCGACGGATGAGCGGCCTGCCGGCGGAGCGGTTCGCGATTCGCGATCGTGGCCTGATCGCGGAGGGCCTCGCGGCCGACATCGTCGTGTTCGACCGGGCCACCGTGACCGATCGGGCAACCTGGGACGAACCGCGCCTGATGGCCGTCGGGATCGATGCCGTGATCGCCAACGGACAGGTCGTTGCCGAGCATGGGGAGCCGACCGGATCGCTGCCGGGGCGGGTCGTCACGGGAGCCCGCGGCTGATGATAAGCCAGGACTTGACACCCCGGCCACCGCTGTACATTGTCGACAACCGAGGGGGTGGGCGCGCCACCTTGCGCGCCCGTTCAAGCCGTCCGCGCCGCCTCGTGCCCACCCCGACCACCAC
>JBKKCW010000210.1:0-3549 GCA_046712485.1 Candidatus Limnocylindrales bacterium | reverse complement strand
GGTTGACGGCGTGCGGGCGTGCTGGCCGGCCGGCACGACCCCTGGTTCGTGATGCATGTCGGCTGCATCGGATCGTCCGGCTGCATCGGATCGTCGCGGCTGCATCGGATCGTCCCGGCTGCATCGGATCGTCGACGGCGGGCATTATGCATTCGAGTTGCATCACAGCGCGAAGCCTCACGCCACGAAGCCCACTCCCTGACCGGATCGTTGATCCTGGCGTGCTATTCTCGCCGGCCCGGTCGAAAAGTCCCGACCGCACCGTCCAGGAGCCCGATCTCCACACGATGGCCGCCATCGAACCCGGCGCCCCGGTCCGTCCACCGATCGCGCCGCGCCCGCGTCGAGTGCCGCGACCAACGGCGCCGTTCCCGTACCTCAACCGCGAGCTGTCATGGCTCGAGTTCAACGCGCGTGTCCTGTTCGAGGCACGAGACGAACGCAACGCGCTGCTCGAGCGGGTCAAGTTCCTGGCCATCTTCGCCGGCAACCTCGACGAATTCTTCCAGGTCCGCATCGCTGGACTCCGCCAGCAGGTGGAAGCCGGCAAGGTCGCCCAATCGCCGGACGGGCGGACCGCGGAAGAGCAGCTCGGTGCCGCCCGCGAGCGGGTCCTGGACCTGGTCAGGGACCACTCCGCGATCTACGTGGCGGTGCGTCGCGCGCTCGCGGCCGAGGGGATCGAGCTCGTCGATTACTCGACCATCCCGGAGCACCACAACGCCCTCCGCCAGCGCTTCTTCGATGAGATCTTCCCGGTTCTGACGCCGCTGGCCGTGGACCCCGGGCATCCGTTCCCCTACATCTCGACCCTCAGTCTGTCGATTGCGGTTGGGCTCCGCGATCCCGACACCGGGGAGCGAAGATTCGCGCGCGTCAAAGTGCCGCAGATCCTGCCCAGGCTCCTCGAGGTGGAGCCGTCGCACTTCGTCCTGATCGACCAGGTCATCGAGGCGAACCTCGACGCCCTCTTCAGTGGTATGGAGGTCGAGGAGCACCACCTGTTCCGGGTGACCCGCAACGCGGACCTCGCGCTCGAGGAGGACGAGGCCGACGACCTGCTCCTCGCGATCGAGGAAGAGCTCCGTCGCCGGCGCTTTGGCGAGGCGGTCAGGCTGGAGGTGGAGCGCTCCATGCCGGCCACGACACGGGCCCTCCTGCTGCGGGGTCTTGGCCTCGAAGATGCCGACTGCTACGAGATCAGCGGCATGCTCGACCTGACCGGGCTGTGGGCAATCGCGGAGCTGGATCGGCCGGCCCTCAAGCCGGCGCCGTGGACCCCGGTCACGCCGCCGCGGTTGATGCCGCCCGACGAGGACGAGCCCGCCGACGTCTTCGGTGCGATCCGGGCCGGCGACGTGCTCGTCCACCATCCCTACGAGTCGTTTGGCGCGTCCGTGGAACGGTTCATCACCCAGGCGGCCGATGACCCGGACGTGCTGAGCATCAAGCAGACGCTGTACCGGACGACCGGTGACTCGCCGATCCTCCAGGCACTCATCCGGGCCGCGGAACGCGGCAAGCAGGTCGTGGTCCTGGTCGAGATCAAGGCCCGCTTCGACGAGGAAGCCAACATCGTCTGGGCGCGCAAGCTCGAACGCGCGGGTGCGCACGTGGTCTACGGGCTTGTCGGGCTCAAGACCCACTCCAAGACGGCGCTCGTGGTCCGCCGTGAAGGATCAAGCTTGCGCCGGTACGTCCACATCGGGACCGGCAACTACAACCACAGGACCGCGCGGACCTACACGGACCTGGGCCTCCTGACATGCCGGCCCGAGATCGGCGCGGACATCACGGACCTTTTCAACGTCCTGACCGGGTTGTCGCGGCAACGTGTCTTTCGGCGGATCCTGGTGGCCCCCCACAGCCTGCGTTCCCGGTTCCTCGACCTCGTCCAGCGTGAGGTCGGACACGTCGTGGCCGGCCGGCAGGGCCGGATCGTCCTCAAGCTCAACGCGATCGTGGACGTGGCCGTGATCGAGTCACTCTACGAGGCGGCCCAGGCGGGCGTGGACATCGAGATGATCATCCGGGGCGCCTGTTCGATCCAGCCGGGACTGCCCGGCGTGTCCGAACGGATCCGGGTCCGCTCGATCATCGGCGAGTTCCTGGAGCACTCCCGGATCTGGGGCTTCGAGAACGGCGGCGATCGTGAGTGGTACATCGGCTCGGCCGACCTGATGGATCGAAACCTGGACCGGCGCATCGAGGCGGTGGCCCCGGTCGAGGACGTCGACGCGCGCACGCGATTGAGCTCGATCATCGACGTGATGCTCGCCGACGACCGCCGGTCATGGCAGCTCCAGCCCGACACGACCTGGGTTCGGACGGAGACGCTGCTCGGCAGGGCGGGCACCGTCGATACGTTCGAGGTGCTCAAGGAGGACGCATTGGATCGCAGCCAGGTCGTGGCGACGCCACATCGCCCGGGCGCCGGCGCCGGATCGCTGGATCCGCGCGCATGAGCCAGGAAGTCGAGCGACCGGTCGAGGTCGAGCTCAAGTACAGGGTCCGCGACCTGGCCCTGGCAGAGCGGTACCTCTCGGCAGACGAGATCGGCGGGTTCACCGGCGGTGGCTCGGCGCGGGCTTCGCAATTCGAGGATCGCTACGTCGACACCGCCGATGGCGCCATGGCGCGCGCCGGGTTCGCGGTGCGGATCCGCCAGAGCGCGAAGGAAACCCTGGTCTCGGTCAAGGCGCTCGCGCGAACCACCGGGGCCGGCGGCTCGTCGCGACGCGAGGAGCTCGAGGGTCCGGCCGACCGCACGGCCGGACCGATCGAATGGCCGGCTTCCGATGCCCGTTCGCTCGTGCTCGAGCTGGCGGGGGACGCGCCGCTCGTGGAGGTAGTGACCATCCGCCAACTTCGCCGCAAACGGGTCATCCGGGACGGCGACAGCAGGGTCGAGCTCAGCCTCGACGAGGTTGATGTGGTGGCCCGGTCACGCGTCGTCGACCGCTTCGTCGAGCTCGAGGCGGAGCTCGTCAAGGGATCCGAGGAGCGGCTCGCGGCACTCGCCAAGGTGTTCGACGCCGATCCGGCGCTGGCGGTCTCCAGCGGCAGCAAGCTCGAGGCAGCGCTCGAGGTTCTTGGCGCCGGAGGTCACGGGGCGCGCAGGGAGACGTCGACCGAGACCAACGGGCGGGATGTCGTCGACCCGGCAACCCCGTCCGCGAAGGCATCACCTCGCAGCGATGGTGATCCTGCACCCCGCGAGCACCTTGCGGTCGTCAAGCCCACGTTGACCGTCGTGGCCGAGCTTGCGGATGCAGTCGAGGCTGCCGGGACCCCGGATCGAGGGCTCGCGGTCGGCAAGACGCCGGGCGTGACCGCCGATGATCACGTTGCCGAGGCAGGTCGGAAGGTGATGCGTTTCCACCTCGCCCGGATGATCGCTCGCGAGGCCGGCGTCCGGTCGGGCAAGGACCTCGAGGACGTGCATGCCATGCGCGTCGCGACGCGACGGCAGCGGGCTGCCTGGCGGGTCTTTGGTACAGCCTTCCGACCGAAGCGCACGAAGCGCTACCGGGACGGTCTGCGTGACGT
>JBKKCW010000209.1:0-4576 GCA_046712485.1 Candidatus Limnocylindrales bacterium | reverse complement strand
GGGATCACCATGGCCCAGATCGTGCGGCCGGGCGCTCCAGTGTTGTTCGGCGGGGCGCCGGCCACGTTCCACATGAAGATCGCGAGCTCGCCGATGTCGGCGATCGAAGCGCTCCAGCTCGACGCCGCCTACGTGGCGGTGGCGAAGTCGCTGAATCTGCCGACCCAGTCGTACATGGCTCTGTCCGATGGGCCGATCCTCGACGCGCAGGCCGGGGCCGAGACCTTTGGCAGCGCCCTGATCGCCGCGCTCGCCGGTGTCAACTCCGTGTCGGGTCCCGGCATGCTCGATTTCCTGCTTGTTTTCAGCCTCCCAAAGCTCGTGTTCGACGACGAGATGTGCGGCCAGGCGTTGCGCTTCGTCCGCGAGGTGGAGCCCCATGACGACCTGCCGACAACCGAGCTCATCCGCCAGCTGATGGCCGACCAGCACCTGATCATGGCCGACCACACGATGCGCCACTGGCCGGAGGAGCTCTACCTGCCGAGCGCGATCGTGGATCGCGACAACCGCGAGAACTGGGTCAAGCTCGGGGCCAAGGACGCCTACCAGCGGGCCGTGGACGAGGTCGACCGACGGCTGGCCGCGTATCACCAGCTCGAGACGGACCCGGCGATCGACCTGGAGTTGCGTCGGATCATCAAGTCCGGTCTGGTGGAGGGGGCGGACCTGCCGGACATCCCCGTCGCCCCTGAACCAACCGAGCCGGCGGCCGCGGGCCCTGGACGACGCCATAACCGCCGCCGCGAGCGACCCGTCAACGGCGATGGCGGGCGATCCTGACGTGAAGGAGGTGACCCGTGTCTGAGACCACGATCCTGACCCCCGCCGAACTGGCGTCTGTCCGTCGCGAGTATCGCGGCGCGACGCTGCTGCCAAAGCGCACCTATCACGACGCGGGCATCTTCGATTGGGAACGGCAGGAGATCCTGCGTCGCGACTGGGTGCTCGTCGCCCGCGAGGAGGACGCCCCGGATCCCGGGACCTACGTGCTCGTCGAGGTCGATGGCGAGAACCTCGTCATCGTGCGCAACCGCGACGGGCAGCTGCACGCGTTCCACAACGTCTGCCGGCACCGTGGGACGGCCGTCGTCGAGGATACCTGTGGCACGGTCGTTCGCTTTCAGTGCCCATACCACGCCTGGATCTACGACCTCGACGGCTCGCTGATCCGGGCAAAGCACACCGAGGATCTCGACCACTTCGATCTCGAGACGTTCAGCCTCGCGCCGGTCCGGCTGGACACGTGGCAGGGGTTTGTCTTCGTCAACCTGTCGCAGGACGGGCCGGGCCTGCACGACCAGCTCGGGGACCTCGTCGAGCACATGGAGCGGTTCGACTTCGCGCGGCTCCGCTCGGCCAGGCAGATCGACTACACGGTCAACGCCAACTGGAAGTTCATCGCCGAGAACTATTCGGAGTGTTATCACTGCCCGGGTCTCCACCCCCAGCTCAACAAGCTGACCCCGTACGACCTTGGTGGCGACTACGAGCCGCACGGCGCGTGGCAGGGCGGCTGGATGGAGCTCGTCGGCGAGGCCGAGACGATGGCGCTCGACGGCGGCCACGGGTCCCGTCATGGCCGGCCGCCGATGCGCGGGATCAGCGCCGAGGACGAGCGGCGGATCTTCTACTACGTCCTGTGGCCCACGAGCTTCATCTCGATCCACCCCGACTACGTGCTCCTCCACCGGTTGATCCCCGAAGGACCGGATCGGACTCGCGTGATGTGCGATTGGCTGTTCGAGGCGGACACGATCGCGACCCCAGGCTTCGATCCCTCGGACGCGGTGGCGTTCTGGGACCTCACCAACAAGCAGGACTGGCACGTCTGCGAGCTCCAGCAGCGGGGCACGAAGTCGAGCTCATGGGTGGCTGGCCGGTACTCGAACCAGGAGGCGTCGGTCCACGCGTTCGACCGGATGGTCGCCGACCGCTATGCGGGCGACCCGATCTCGGCCACGCGCACCGTCCGCGAGCGCTACGACGTGCCGCCGCCCAAACCACCCGGCGGACCCGGCGGGGATGGCGCGGCTCCCGCAAACGGTTCGGGCCGCGGGTCCGCGCGGTCGGTCGCCCGCTCGAAGGCGAGCGCGCCCCGCTGAGCCACACGATCCGGGCGGCCATGGCGTCCCGCGGCGCCGGTGGTCATGCGGGCTCGTCCGCCCTGCCAGCCGTGCCAGGGGCGTCGCCGCGGAACGCTCCCAGACGCCACGCCGCCAGGATCGCGAGGGCCGTCCCCGCGACGACGATCGTGGAGATGGCGTTGATCTCGGGGGTGACCCCGAACTTGACCTTGCTGTAGATGTACAGCGGCAGGGTCGAGCTGCCGACGCCGGCGTTGAACGTGGTCACGACGTAGTCGTCGAAGCTGAGCGAGAACGCCAGGAGCGCGCCGGCCAGGACGGCCGGCAGGATCAGGGGCAGCGTCACGTGGCGAAAGGCCCCCCAGGCCGTGGCACCCAGGTCCCGGGCAGCCTCCTCCAGCGCCGGGTTCATGTTCGCGGCTCGGGCCCGGACGACGACCGCCACGTAGGAGATGCAGAACGTGGCATGGGCGATCGACAACTGACCGACCGATCCGCGGCCATCGAACAGCTGCAGGAAGAACAACAGGAGCGACAGTCCCATCACGATCTCGGGCGTGACCATCGGCACGAGCAGAAGCGTCTCGGTTGCGCCGCGCCCACGGAACTGCAACCTGGCCAGCCCGAGCCCGAGCAGCGAGCCGAGGACGACCGACAGGACGACGGCAATCGCGGCGACCTGGAGGGTCACGCCGAGTGCGTCGAGCAGCTCGTCATTCGAGAACACCATCGGATACCAGTCGAGCGTGAACCCCTGCCAGGCGAGACCGCGCCGAGCGCTGTTGAAGGAGAAGGCGATCAGCACCACGACGGGGGCGAACAGGAACCCATAGACGGCAATCGCGAAGGCCGTCAGCAGCGGGTTGCGCTCGTGGCTCATCCGCCGACCACCTCGCGGCGGAGCGTCCGTAGCGCGAGCAGCGTGCCGCCGAGGGTCACGATTATCAGGATGAAGCCGAGGGCCGCGCCGTACGGCCAGTCACGGCCCTCGAGGAACAGCTCCTGGATGTTCTTGGCGATCGTGGTGGTCTGTGGTCCGCCGAGCAGGTCCGGGGTGACGAAGTCGCCGATCGCCGGGATGAAGGTCAGCAGCGAGGCGGCCACGATCCCGGGCATGGTGAGCGGCAGCGTCACGTGCAGGAACGCGGCGCGACCCGACGCGTACAGGTCGCGCGCGGCGGCCAGCAGGCTGGCGTCGAGTCGATCGATCGACACGAACAGCGGCAGGATCGCGAAGGGGAGGAACCCGTAGGTCATGCCCAGGATCACCGACACGTCCGTGCTCATCAGGATCAGCGGCTGGCTGGTCAGCCCGACCGCCTGGAGGATCGTGTTCAGGACACCGTTGTCGCGGAGGATGATCATCCACGCATAGGTCCGGATGAGGTAACTGGTCCAGAAGGGAAGCATGACCAGGATCAGCAGGAGCGCCTTGTGTCGGCCGCCGTAGCGCGAGATCCAGTAGGCGATCGGGTAGCCGATGGCAAGGCACAGGACCGTCGTGATGGCCGCGTAGCGGACCGAGTTGAGAAACGTCGGCAGGAAGACCGGGTCAAGGGCCCGGGCGTAGTTGTCGAGGCCCGGGCTGGACAGATCGACCCGATCCAGCGCATCCCGCTGGCCAAGGCTGACCAGGAAGATGATCCCGAGCGGGATCCCGAAGAACAGGGTCAGCCAGGCGACCCCGGGCAGGACAAGTGCGGTACCGCGGATGCGCGCCAGGCGGCGGGGCTCCGTCGAGCGGCCCTCGGCGGGCAGGGCGTCGATGGCTACGACCGCAGCTCCTGCCACCGCTTGAGGTATTCGTCCCGGACGGCAGCGTCGAGGTTCAGCAGCTCCTCGAGTCGGTCGACGATCTGCTGGTCCGGGTTGATCGTCGGGTCCTCGAGGATCTCCGGGGCGATGAACTCCCTGGCCGCCGCGTTCGGGCCCATGTAGTAGATGAAGTTGGTGTTGGCAGCGCTCTGCTGCGCGTCGAGCAGGTGGTTGATGAACAGGTGGGCGGCGTTGGGATGCGGCGCGCCCGAGAAGATGGCGACCGTGTCGGAACCCTTGATCCCGCCCTCTTCCGGGATGTAGTAGACCACGTTCGGGTTGGTTTCCTGGATGGCGAACCTGTCCGCGCCCCAGATGTGGCCGATCCAGACGTCGCCCGAGGTCATCGTCGCGATCGTGTCCGTCGAATAGGTCCGGACGAGAGGCTTCTGCTTCTCGAGCAACGCCAGCGCCTCGTCGAGCTCCTTGGTCGAGGTCGTGTTCGCCGAGTATCCCAGCTGGATCAGCGCCAGACCGAACACCTCCTGGTAGTCATCGAGCATCGAGATGTGCTGGGCCCAACGCGGGTCCCAGAGCGCCTTGGAGCTGGTCAGTTCGTCGGTGATCTTCGCCGAGTCGTAGCCCACCCCGGTCGTCCACCACATGTACGGGACGGAGTAGGCATTGCCCGGGTCGTAGCCCGGGTCCGACCACTCTGCGCCAAGGTTCTTGAT
>JBKKCW010000208.1:0-11326 GCA_046712485.1 Candidatus Limnocylindrales bacterium | reverse complement strand
CGTCCGCCTTGCCACGTCTCCCGCTGCACGTGCATACCAGCCGACCTGACGTTCGACCGACCCGAGATCGACGAGACGTGTCTTGACCTCGATCACCAGCAGGCACTCGGACGTCGGATGGAATGCGATGATGTCGATCCTTCACTCGCGCAGTCAAGCAGCCAACGCTTCACTGCCAATTCTCATCAACGGGACGTTCGCGGCGAGCGCTCCACCGGCGCTCGGCCGGCCCGGAGGTGCTCCACCAGCGGCCGCCTGCGGCGCTCGACCGGCGTGGCTGGACGTCGCGGGGTCGGCGAACTCGGCGAACTCGGCCGGCCCGGCGGCCGCCCGTCGTCGGGGGCGGCGTGCTCAGTCGCGCGGGATTGCCGCCAGGGTCTCGCCGAATATCTCGATGCCCTCCGAGATTTCCGCGGCCGTTACGTCGATCGGCGGGATCCAGCGCACCACCTGGTGATTGTTGCCGCAGGTGAGCACGAGCAAGCCGGCGTCCGCGCAGGCGGCGATGAGCTGGTCCGGGAGCGTGGAATTCGGCTCGCGAGTCGTGCGATCCCGCACGAACTCGACGCCGATCATGAGCCCCGGACCGCGGACGTCGCCGATGCGGTCGTCTTCGGCGGCGATCCTGCCGAGACCCGAGGCGAGCTCGGCGCCACGGGCTCTGGCGTTGGCCAGCAGATCCTCGTCCCGGATCGTCTCGAGCACGGCGATCCCCGCCGCACAGGCAACCGGGTTGCCGCCGTACGTCGATCCGTGGGCGCCCCGGCCCCACCGCTCCTGGAGCTCCCGGCTCGAGATGATCGCGGAGAGCGGCAGCCCGTTCGCGATCGCCTTGGCCACGCACACAACGTCCGGGACGATCCCGACGTGCTCGAACGCCCACATCTGACCGGTTCGCCCAAAGCCTGTCTGGACCTCGTCCACCACGAGCAGGATTCCGTGTCGATCGCACACGTCTCGCAGCGCGCGCAGGAACGACGTCGGAGCGGGAATGTAGCCACCTTCACCCAGGACGGGCTCGATCAGGACGGCCGCGACCTGCGATGGCGCGATGGTGGTCTCAAAGAGGGACCGAAGAGCCGTCAGCGCAGAGGCGGACGCCGCTTCGTCGTCACCGCCGAAGTCCTGATGGGCCGACGGATACGGCGCGAAATAGACGCCGGGCAACAACGGCTCGTAGCCGGTGCGGTAGTTGATGTTCGACGTCGTGACGCTCGCTGCACCAAAGGTTCGACCGTGGAAGCCGCCTCGAAAGGCGACGATCCCGGGACGCCCGCTGACCCGCCGAGCGAGCTTGAGCGCGGCTTCGATCGCCTCCGAACCCGAGTTGAGGAACATGACCGAGTCGAGCGGATCGGGGAACGTGGCTGCCAGCGCCGAGGCGAGGCCCGAGATCGGCTCGGCGAATCCGAGCGCGGAAATCGGGCCCATCAGCTTGTCGACCTGCGCGTGGATCGCCGCCGTGACCCGGGGATGCGCGTGGCCGAGGGCGGTCACCGCGATGCCGTTGGCGAAATCCAGGTACGCCTTGCCGGCGGTGTCGTACAGGCGATGACCGATCCCGTGCGACCAAGTCCGCTGGAAATAGCGACCGAGCACGGGGGTCACGCTATCGGTGCTTGATGCGACCTCGTCGCGCTGGGCCGGGACGGTCATGATCGATCGGGCTCCTGGGAGGTCGGGGCCGACCGAGTATATCGGCCGGCCCGCGGCCCGAGACCCAAGGATCGCTGCCGGGAACCCGACACGGGCCAACTGCTAGCATCGGCCCGTGGTCGACTTCAGCCTGACCGACGAGAACCGCCTGGTCCAGCAAAGCGCCCGCGCGTTCGCCGAGGCGGAGATCCTGCCCTTTATCCGCGAGTGGGACGAGAAGTCAGAGGTCCATCGTGAGCTCTTCGCAAAGATGGGCGAGCAGGGATTTCTTGGCGCGCCGATCCCCGAGGCCTACGGCGGCGGTGGCATGGACTACATCAGCTTCGCGATCCTGTGCGAGGAGCTCGAACGCGCCGACACCGCGTTCCGGGTCGTCCAGAGCGTCCACGTCGGTCTCAACTCGCTGACCCTGCTCCAGTGGGCGACCGAGGAGCAGCGTCAACGCTGGCTCGTCCCGCAGGCGCGCGGCGAGAAGCTCGCGACGTTCGGCCTGACCGAGCCCGGCGTGGGCACCGACGCCGCCAACCTCGCCACCACCGCCCGTCGCGACGGCGACGGTTACCGGCTCAACGGCCAGAAGATCTGGATCTCGCTCGCGGACGTCGCCGACCACTTTCTCGTGTTCGCGACGGTTGACCGGGCGAAGAAGCACAAGGGCGTCACCGCGTTTCTCCTGGAACGCGGCATGCCGGGGCTCACCACGGGCTCGCTCCACGGCAAGCTCGGCATCCGGGCAGGCAACACCGGCTTGATCAATCTCGACGATGTTGCGGTCCCGGGGGAGCACCGGATCGGCGAAGAGGGCGAGGGGTTTCTCATCGCCATGAGCGCCATCGACCAGGGTCGCTACACCGTCGCCGCCGGGGCCGTGGGTCTCGCCCAGGCGTGCCTCGACGCGAGCGCCAGGTACGCCCACGAGCGCGAAACCTTTGGCCAGGAGATCGGTCAGCACCAGCTTGTCAAGCAGCTCATCGCGAAGATGGTCGCCGGCACGGAGATGGGCCGGCTGCTCGTGTGGCGGGCGGGCTGGCTCAAGAACCAGGGATTGCGCAATACTCGCGAAACGAGCCTCGCCAAATGGCACGCGACCGAGCACGCCGTCCAGAGCGCGCTCGATGCGATCCAGATCCATGGTGCCAACGGCTACTCCAACGAGTTCCCGGTCGAGCGCTACCTGCGGAACTCGAAAGCCGCGGTGATCTACGAAGGCACCAGCCAGCTGCACACGCTGATCCAGGCCGACTACGCCCTTGGCTATCGTGAGGATCGGCCGCTCCGCTGTGAGCCATGGCCGGCCCAGGGCTGGACCCGACCAGGCGCCTGAGTGCGACCTCGCGGCGCCCGGCGTCCTCGGGGCCGCCCCGGACGGCTAGCCCGTCGTCGGGTCGACCGAAGGACGTGGGCTGTGCAACGGGCCTGGGATGGTTTCCTCCCGGCTGGCCACATCGGCGGACCGGGCCCGTGGCCCGGCCATCCGCCCACGGGCCGACACGATGACGGCCACACCGACCACGATGACCGCACCGGCGACGAGCGTCCGTGGTTCGATCGGCTCCGACAGCACGAGCGCGCCGAGGATGACGGCGACGATCGGATTGACATACGCGTACGTGGCAATCAGGGGCAGGGGAGCGACGCGGAGCAGCCAGGCATAGGCCGTGAACGCCAGCAGGCTCCCGATGATTGTCAGGTATGCGGTCGCGATGATCGAGTCGGTGGAGACGGCCTCCAGCCGGAAACCCGCGAGCTCACCGCTGGCGAGGGACATCACCGTGAGGACGAGCCCGCCGGTGACCATCTGGGCGCCCGTGGCCACGAGCGGCTGCGTTGGAAGCCGGGCGCGATGGGACGAGAAGAGCGAACCGCTCGACCAGGCGATCGGCGAGAACAGAATCGCGGCCAGCGCGAGCGGCTCGAGGGCGCCGGTTCCTCCGAATACCGAGGGCCCGACCAGAATGATCACCCCAACGAAACCGAGAACGATCCCGCCAATGGCCAGCCGTGGGAGTCGTTCTCGGAGAAAGATCCGACCGATCACTGCTACCCAGACCGGCATCATGGCGATGATCAGCGCGGTGATGCCCGACGGTACGGACTGTTCGCCATACGCGACCATGCCCATCCCGCCGCCGAGGAGCAGCCCGCCGACGACGGTGCTGTCGCGCCACTCTCGGAGACTCGGCGCCCGGAAGCCGCGGCCCTCGCGAGCCACCGACCATGCGAGCAGGACGAGGCCCGCAATGAGGAAGCGAACGGCGGCCATGAGGAACGGCGGGATCGTGTCCACGGCGATCGCGATCCCGAGATACGTGGATCCCCAAACCACGTAGAGGATCAGCAAGCCGACCCAGATCGGGGCATGCCGCGGCGCGCTGGCTGGCGGCATTGGCATAGACGAATGGTCCAAGGCCCGAGTGTACGCGGCCCCACGGACCGCGTCCAGTCGGCGTCAGGCGGCCAGGGACGCGGAGTTCGGCCGGCACACTCGGCACGGTCGGTAGCCGGCGGCGAGCGCGGCCGTCAGCGATCGGAACGGGACGCGATGTCGCGGTGTGATCCGCTTCGCGTTGTGACAGGTCGGCATGCAGACCGCTCCCGTTGTGTCGGATCCCACGAACCGGATCCCGGCGCGCGCCTCCGCCTCGAGCCGGTCAGGATCCAGGCCTTCTGCGGCCAGAATCGTGCGCTTGTTCTCGGGGCCGCCGAGGGAGTACTGCCCGAGCATCCCGTCCGAGCGGACAACTCGATGGCAGGGAACGATGAGCGGGACAGGGTTGTGGCCGAGCGCCGTCCCAACGGCCCGAACGGCCTTCGGGCGGCCTATCTCTGCGGCCACCCATCCATATGGCCGGACCTCGCCGCGCGGGATCTCCAGGGCCTTCTGCCATACGTCGCGCTCGAAGTCCGTGTGCCCCCGCAGGTCAAGGTCGATGCGCGCGCGCCGATCGCCCGCGAGACGTCGCTGGATGGCACGATCCAGGGCGGTCGGCAGTCGCTCCGCACGGATGGCCCGTCGTCCGGTGCGGGCCTGGTGCGCCGCCTCGAACGCGGCATCGCTGCCGGCCGCCTGGACGACGGACACGCCGATTCCGTTCCAGGCGACAATGAGCGGCCCGATTGGCGACGCGATCCGTGCGTAGCGGTCGGCCAGGCCGATCTCCGCCAGGACGCCCGGGGCGAGCGAGGGAGGCGCGGTCGTCAGCAGGGCCCCCATGACATCCTCGGGGTTCCGATCCTCGATCGTCATGCGGTCATCTCCTCGCGTTCGCGCCGTTCGGCGGCTTCGAACGCCGCTCGCAACATGGCCAGGCCGCGGTGGACCTGGGCCTTGACGGTGCCCTCGGGTCGATCGAGGGCCGTGGCAACGTCGGGATAGCTCAACCCGTCGATATGACGCAGCACGACGGCGCTCCGGTAGGCGGGTGGCAGGGTCAGCAGCAGACGCGCCCAAATGCGACCGGCATCGCGCATGGCAGCCGTCGCGGCGGGGCCGGCTCGTTCGTCGGCCGGCGGTTCCATCGTTCCGGGCTCTGCCGCGTCGAGCGAAAGCGCGGGTCGTCCGGCCGCAACACGGCGGCGGATCCTCGTCCTGCACAGGTTGAGGACGATGGTCGCCAGCCACGGCCTGAGCTGGAGTTCGCGGATTCGCTCGGGCGAGTAGCCGGCCATGGCACGGTAGGCGCGAACGAAGGCGTCCTGGGCGGCCTCTTCCGCATCGCGTGCATCGCCGAGCATCCGCAGCGCGATCGAATAGAGGCGATCCTGGTGGGCGAGGACGAGCGCCTCGAACGACCCATCGAGGTTTGTTGCGACCGCCTCGATCAGGTCGGTGTCGGTGTCCATCAATCCCCAGAACCGCAGGCAAGCGCGGATCGTTGCATCGCATCCGTACGGTAATCGTCGCACTGCCCATGCGAACCTCCGGCCGGGTGGGTCACCGTGCGACAATCCCGCCACGATGCGGCTGGACGACCGATTTGACGATCTCATCGACACCCTGACCGGGTTCCATCGGACCTGGCTCGTGTACCTGGGCGTGGAGCTCGGGCTGTTCGCGGCGTTGCGGGAGGCGGGGGCCGACGGGCTCTCCCCGGCCGATCTCGCGCGGGTCGCCGGCTGCGCGCCCGGACCCATCGAGGCCTGGGCGTCCGCCGCCGACGCCCACGAGCTTGCCGAGCTGCGCGACGGTCGACTGATGCTCGACGACGACACCGCTGTCATCCTGCTCGACGAGGCTCGGCCCGAGTTCCTCGGCGGTCAGTTCGTCCACTCGGTGATCGCGTCGCTCGACTGGTCGGCGATGCTCGACTTCTTCCGGACCGGCGAGCCGATCCGTCAGCGACCGGATCGTTACCGCCAGTCGATCGAACGCCTGACGGTCCAGGACGTGGCGGTGTTCTTCCAGGAGGCACTCGCGGAAATGCCGCAGCTCGTCGCTGATCTCGGTGCCGGTGGGCGCGTCGTGGACATCCATTGCGGCGGCGGCCGCTGGCTCATCGCGATGGCCCGTCGATTTCCCACCCTCGAGCTCGTCGGCATCGAGTTCGAGGAGGACTCGGTGGCACGGGCCCGTGCCAACGTGGCCGCTGCAGGGCTCACTGACCGGATCGACATCCGGCACGGCGAGGTCACGGCGCTGGAGATGACCGGCGAGTTCGACCTCGCCTACTTCCAGTATGCCTTGCATCAGCTGCACGACCCGGTGGCCGCCCTTCGCTCGGCCTGGGCGGCGCTGCGCTCTGGCGGTCGGGTCCTCGTGCTCGACTGGTCGCTGCCGTCCACCCTGGACGACTTCCGGACCCGGCAGGGCGAGCTGATCGCCGGGGTCCAGCTCGATGAGCTCTACCAGGGAACGGCGCTCGCGACGCGCGAAACCGTCCGGTCGTGGTTCACGGCCGCGGAACTCCCTGGTCCCACCACGATCGACCTGCCGTCAGGCGCGTCGCTGTTCGTCGCGGAGCGCGCCTGACGCCGGTCGCCCCGGTGGTCAGCTGACCGTGATCGTGCCCTTCATGTTGGGATGCACGTTGCAGTGGAATGGGTACGTGCCTGCGGCCGAGAACGTCAGGCCGTCCGAACCACCCTGATCGATGTTCGGCGTGGTGCACGAGCCGTCGTCGAGCGTTGCAGTGTGGGGCGCCGAGTCGTTGTTGGTGAACGTCACCGTCTGACCGACAGCCGCCGTGATGTCCGCCGGGCTGTACACGAAGTCCTCGATCGTGACGGCGACCTCGCCGGCCGCACTGCTTACCGCACAAGCGGCTCCGGCGGCAGGAGCGCTCGCCTCGGCAGAGGCTTCCACGCTTGCCTCGGCGGAAGGCACACTCGTTGGCGCGGACGTGGTACCCCCGCCCGAGCAGGCGGCCAGGATCAGGACCGCACCGGCGGCGATGGTCAGAAGGGGTCGATGACGCATTGGTTGATCTCCTGCGACGGTGGTCTCAGCCCGTCCTACGACGTCACGAGCGGATCGGTTTTGCCGGCTATCGTTGGCGAATGCCCGTCCAGGTGGACCAGCCGACGATGCGCCGGATGTTGATGCACGAGGCACAGGTGCACGCCATGCCGGGTCGGACCCTGCGCGACCTCGGCGATTCGATCCTGCTCAGCGACCCGACGGACCCCGAGCCGTTCTGGAACCGTCTCGCGGCCGTCCGCTGGCCCGAGGCGGCCGATGCCTTCGACCGCCGTCTGACGGAGATCCTCCTCCTGTTCGCGACGATCGCCCGCCAGCCGCATGTCTGGCCGTCCCCGGCACACGACACACCGGCCGATCTGACCGATCGGCTCGTGGCCAATGGGTTCCGGGACGTGGGTGCCGGCATGCTCATGGCCCTGCCGAACACGAACGGGGGTGGTCCGGGCGTGCCGGTCATGCCGCCCGGGGTCACGCTCGAGCGGGTCACCGGCCTGCGCGGGTCGGCGGCCGACGCCGCTGCACAGGCGATCCTGCCCGTGCTCGCTGATGCGTTCGAGGTGTCGCCGGAACGGGAACGTGGCGTTGCGGCGGAAACACTCGTTTCGCTCGGCAACCCGCGGTTCACCCATTACCTGTTGCGGATCGAAGGCCAACCGGCGGCGGTCGCGCGCCGGGCGTCGTTCGACGGCTTGAGCTACCTGTCGTCCATCGGGACGTCAAGCTGGGCACGAGGACGTGGTCTCGGGCGGCTCGTCACCGCAGCGGCGACGCACGACGCGCTCGAGGACGGGTGCGAGTGGGCGTACCTCGGGGTCTACGCGGACAACCTGGGGGCGATCCGGCTATACGAGGCGCTCGGGTTCGAACGGGTGGGTGACGCCGGACCTGATCTCCTCCTGGTATGACGTCGCTCGGACCGCTCGAGCGGCTCGTGGCGTTCGAGGTTTCCACGATGTCGCTCTCGCCTGGGATCGCCGGCACGCCCGTGGCGCTCGGCTGGGCGACAGTCGAGCTCGACCGAGCCGTGGCGGAGCTTTCCCGGGCGCTGGGGATCCCGGCAATGCGTTTCGCCGCTGCTGCCGATTCGGTCCATCTCGGCGCGCGAAGTCTCGTCGCCCACGCGGCACTATCACGTGATCGCTCGCTCGTGGTGCTCGAGCCATCGACCGAGGGCCGGCTCGCGGCGACGCTTGCCCGGCACGACGAAGGGCCCGTGGCGGTCTGGATGATCGTCCCGGACATGGGCACGGTCAGGACCTCGTCGGAGCGATCGGGCCCCCTCGGGTTGGAGCGACTTGTCCTGGGAGGCGCGTTGCACGGCCCGCAGCGGCTGCTCGTCCGTCCCGCCGCTACCATCATCGCATGACCGAATCGCCCCAGATCGTCCTTCGACCCGCCCAGGCGAGCGATGCCGCGGCGATTGCCGCGCTCTTCACCGACGAGGGATATCCCGCCGGACCGAGCGACATCGTCGCTCGTCTGGGCCACTTCGGGACGGCTGCGTCCCAGGTGATCGTTGCCGAACACGACGAGGCGATCCTCGGGTTCATCGCGATCCACGCCTTCGCCCGCTTCGAGCACGACGACAAGATCGTCCGGATCCTGGCACTCGTCGTCGATGCCGGCGCCCGCGAGCGTGGCGTCGGGCGAGCGTTGATCGGCGAGGCCGAGCGGGTAGGCCGGGAGCTCGGCGCGGCGTTCATCGAGCTGACGGCCGGTCACCACCGACCGGAGGCGCGCCACCTGTACGAGTCGCTCGGCTACGACTCCACGGTGACCGCGTACCTGCGCAAGAAGCTCTGACCGACCTGGCGACATCCACGCCGCCCGGTTTCCCGCAGCTGCGGCTGCGTGGTCGCGGTGCACGATTGCTCGATCTGCCATGGGAGCTGCCGCTGGCGTCCTGGCCGGCCGAGACCCTCCAGTTTCGCGATCTGCCGGTCGGGCCGTCACGCCACCTCGTCCGGTTCATCGTCGTCGATGGCTTGACGTTTGCCCTCAAGGAGGAACCGCTCGGCGTGGCGAACGATGAATTCGAGGTCCTTCGCCACCTCGAAGTCGCTGGGCTTCCCGCGGTGACGGCCGCGGGCCTCGCGACCTCGCCAGCCCGCGACAGTGCGATCCTGGTCACCGAGTACCTGGCTTACTCGATTCAGTACCGCCGGCTGTTGATGCGGTTCCCGCTCGGCCCGGGACCATACCGCGACCGCCTCCTCGACGCGATGGCCTCGTTGCTCGTCGACCTGCATCGGGCCGGGGTCTATTGGGGTGACTGCTCGCTCGCCAATACTCTGTTCCGACGGGATGGCGACAAGATCCAGGCCTACCTCGTCGATGCCGAGACAAGCGAGATCCACCCCGGCCTGTCGAACGGGCAGCGCGGCTATGACCTCGACATCCTGGTCGAGAACGTGGCGTTCGGTCTGGCCGATCTCGGCGCGATGCAGGGCCGCGAGGACGCGTTCGACGAGGCCGTGGCAGCGGCCGAGACGGTTCGGGCGCGATACAACGCGGTCTGGGACGAGCTCCACCTGGTCCCCGAGGTCGCGCCCGGTGATCGCCATGCGATCCGGGCACGGATCCGGCGTCTCAACGACCTCGGGTTCGCGATCGACGAAGTCTCCCTCGAGCCAACGTCGTCGACCGGGGACGCGGTCCGTTTGCGGGTCGCGGTGGCCAACCGGCTGTTCCACGCGCACCAACTCCGAAGGCTCACGGGTCTGGTCGCCCTCGAGGGGCAGGCCCGGCTCCTGCTCAACGACATCCGCGAGTACCAGGCCTGGCTGGAGTCGTCCACACGCACGTCGATGACGACGGAGGTCGCCGCCCAACGGTGGCTCGGAGAGGTGTTGCAACCAGCGATGGCCGCGCTCGTTCCAGCGATCGGGCCGCTGCGCGACGCCCTTCAGGCCTATTGCGACGTCCTCGAAGAGAAGTGGCTGCTGTCGGAGGCGGCCAGGCGCGACGTCGGCCTCGATGCGTCGATGGCAGCCTATCTCGCCCTTGGCGCCCCGGCGCCCGAGGTAGGCGCCACGCTCGCAGAAAGCTCGATCGCGCTCGACATCGATTGGTCGACCGGATTCGACCTGGACGAGGCACGTTGATCTGATTTCGCCGGGCCGGCCGGAAACGGGCCGTGGTTCCGTGGCACCATCCGGCAATGCGCAGTCCGGGGGCCGTGGCGACTGAACCCGTCATCCGCGTCCAGGGTCTCGTCAAGCGGTACGGCGACGTACGTGCGGTCGACGGGATCGACTTCGAGGTTGCCGCCGGGGAGGTGTTCGGCCTCCTTGGTCCCAACGGGGCCGGCAAGACCACGACGGTCGAGATCCTCGAGGGCTTGCGGACGCCCGATGCCGGCCAGACATTCGTGCTCGGGGTCGACGTGGCCAAGGCCGCCGACTCCCTCAAGCCACGGATCGGCGTCAGCCTCCAGACGGCCGCACTCTATCCGAAGCTGACTGTCGTGGAGCTCATCGATCTCTTCCGCAGCTTCTACGCGCGATCCCGGCCGACCGAGGAGCTGATCAGCGCCCTCGAGCTCGGTGAGCGGCGCAACGCCAGGACGCAGGAGCTGTCGGGCGGACAGCGGCAGCGTCTTGCGGTCGCGCTGGCGCTCGTCAACGATCCCGAGCTCGTCTTTCTCGACGAGCCGACGACCGGTCTCGATCCGGCGGCTCGGCGCGCGCTGTGGGACCTCGTCCGCGGGCTCAAGACGGCTGGCCGGACCGTGCTCCTGACGACCCACTACATGGAGGAGGCGGAGATTCTGTGCGACCGCATTGCGATCATGGACCACGGCAAGATCCTGGAGATGGGGACCGTGGACGAGCTCGTCTCCAAGCGGTTCCAGGACCGCGCGGTCCGCTTCGATCGGATCGATGGAGTTGCGGAGGCGGAGCTGGCGGCCTTGCCGGCGGTCACGTCCGTCAAGCACGACGCGGACGAGTTCCTGATCTACACGCGGGACGTGGCCGCGACGATCGGTGCGCTCCTGGCGCTGTCGGATGCGCGCGGTTTCGAGCCCCAGAACCTGGGTGTCCGGCGGGCGACGCTCGAGGACGTCTTTCTCGACCTGACCGGGCGAGCCCTGCGGGACTGACGGGACGATGGCCGCCCTCACCGCGCTGACGATCGCCAACATCAAGAGCTACGTTCGCGACCGCGCCGCGCTCTTCTGGACCCTCGCTTTCCCGCTCATCTTCATCTTCATGTTCGGTTTCATCTTCCAGGGCGGTGGCGACAGCAACC
>JBKKCW010000207.1:0-10748 GCA_046712485.1 Candidatus Limnocylindrales bacterium | reverse complement strand
GTCGTCACCTTCCGATGCCTCGCCAGCGACCGCGCCTCCGGCGGCACCGATCACGCCACCGATCACGGCGCCCGGAGGCCCGCCGACTGCCATCCCGACGGCCGCGCCACCGAGTGCGCCCGCGCCGGCACCGACGGCCTCGCGGCCGCCTTCCTTGTTCTCCGGGGCAGTTTCGTCCAGATCGTCGGTGAGATCAGCGGGGCGGCGGTCGTTGTACTGGTCGGTTCCCATGTCAATCTCCTTGGTATTCCCTGGCGGTGTGGTTATCCAGACCGTAGGTCCTGCGGCTCTCGGCCACGCCTACACTGGACGGCGTCCCGGTATCACTCGCATATCGGCGAACCAGCGTGTCGATGCGGCCCGATCAGGGCGGAAGGAGCGTGGTGTGGCCGGACCAGCGACGGTCGAGGAGTACCGGGCGGCGATCCCCGTGGAGCGGCGCCCTGCGCTGGACGTGCTGCGCAGGACCGTCAACGCGGCCGCGCCCGAGGCCACGGAGACCATCGCCTACGGAATGCCGGCGCTCAGAAGTCATGGCGGCCAGTTCCTCGTGTCGTACGCCGCCTACAAGAACCATTACAGCCTCTTCCCGGCGAGTCAGGCGGTCATCGACGCGATCGGACCGCGGTTGACGCCGCACCTGCACGGCAGCGGTACGATCCAGTTCCGGGCGGACGAGCCGATCCCCGAAGCGCTCGTGACGAAGATCGTGAAGATCCGGGTGGCCGAGAACGCCAAACGCGCCGAACGTTGACGTCCCTCGCGGCGCTACCGTCCCTCGATCGACTCCGCGATGTGGTCGAGGTCGTCGACGACCGCAGCTGCCCCCGCGCCGGCCAGCGCCGAAGCGTCGATCGCTGATCCAACGGTCACACCGATCGCGATCATTCCGGCGGCGACCGCCGACACCATGTCCCAGGTCGAGTCACCGACATACCAGCAGCGCACGGGTTCGATGCCGAGCTGCTCGGCGGCCAGAAGCAACAGGTCCGGCTCCGGTTTTGCGTGCTTCACGTGGCTGGCGTCCACGATCGTCGGGTTGGCTGGCAGACCCAGGGCCTCGACCGATGTCTGAACCTGCTCCTTGCGGCTCGATGTGGCGATCGCCCACGGGATCCGCCGTCGATCGAGCTCGCGCGTGAGCCGGCGGACACCGGGGAGTGGTCGAGGCGACGCGTTGAGCCGCTCGTAGAGCTCGCCGCAATCCCGGTCGATCTCCTCGGCCCGGGCCTCGTCGATTGGTTTGCCGGCCAGGGCAGCGATCTCGGTGGCGAGGCGTTTCCCATCGAGCCCGATGAGCGGGGCCAGTCGGTTCCTGGTTGTCGGCAGGCCGGCATGGGCGAGGGCGGTCTCCCAGGCCGAAATCCGGGTATCGACGGTATCGACAAGCGTTCCGTCGAGGTCGAACAGGACGGCTTCCGGGAGGCCCAGCTCGTTGATCGCGATCACCATCCGGCCACTCTACGACCCCGTTTGCCGCGCTGCCACGGCACCCGGCCACGTAGACCATGGGACTATCGGCTCATGGTGCTCCCGTGCCCCCGCGCGTCAATCTCCCCGTACCGAGCTGTGAAGCTCAAATCGGAGAGACGAACCGCACCGTGCCTGATCTGTCCCAGCTGGCGCCGGAGATCGCGTCGATCTACGTGGCCGTCGCGGTCGCCTTTGTCGGGGCGCTCCTCGGCACGGCGGGCTTCGCCGTTACCTTCGTGCGACGCCAGACACGCCGGACGGCGCATCTGCTCGACCGCCTGGCCTCGGCCACCGATGCACGCCACCTTGCAGACGCCAAGGGGATCGCCGACCCCGGGCTCCGCGCAAGCATTGGTCAGCTGGCCGAACGTCTGACCGAGGCCTGGACGCTGGCCACGATCGATCATCTCACCGGTGTTCCAAACCGCCAGGCGGTGCTTGCCGAGCTCGAAAAGGAGATCATCCGAGCCGCCCGCTACAACCACCAGCTCTCGGTGGTGATGGTCGACATCGACCATTTCAAGCGGCTCAACGACTCGCACGGCCACGCGGCCGGCGACCTGATGCTCCGCCAGATCGCAGACGTCCTTCGAACGAACCTGCGGACCATCGACGTCGTCGGCCGCTACGGCGGGGAGGAGTTCCTGATCGTCCTGCCCGAGACGGACGTCGACGCCGCCGCTGCGCTCGCCGAGAAGCTTCGACGGCTGGTGGGCCGCCACGAGATCGGGCTGGAGGACGGGTTCCGCGCGTCGGCCACGCTGTCGGCCGGTGTCGCCGGTGGGTTCGGCGCCCACCTCGATCTTGAATCGCTCGTACGCGACGCCGACAACGCGATGTACAGCGCCAAGGCGCTTGGTCGCGACCAGGTCTACGTGTTCCATGAGCTGGAGGACAACGGGCTCGTCCGGCGGGCGGCGATCGCGCCGAGCGCACGCAACCACGCCATCGAGGTGGGTCGGGCCGCGTTTGGCGCTGCCACGGACTCGCTCACGGCCGCTCTCGACGCTCGTCCTGGCTGGGCCGGAAAACCATCGACGATGATCGCCGGTGCCGCCGTCCAGCTCGCGCTCGGCCTGGGCCTTCCCCAGAGCGAGATCGAACGGATCCGCGTTGCAAGCCTTCTCCACGACCTGGGCAAGCTGGCCATCCCCGAAGAGATCCTGACCAAGCCCGGTGAATTGAACGACCCGGAGTGGCGGATCGTCTCGGAGCACCCCAAGATCGGCCAGGTCATCCTCGAGCAGGCGGGCGCCCTGCGCGATGCCGCCACGATCGTGCTCCACCACCACGAATGGTTTGACGGGCGCGGCTACCCGCATGGTCTGTCGGGCGAGGAGATCCCCGTGGGCGCCCGGATCGTCGCGATCGCCGACGCTTATGAGGCCATGGTCGCGGGTCGCCCGTATCGCGAGGCGATCTCGCATGAGGCAGCCATCCTGGAGCTTCGCCGGCACGGCGGGTTGCAGTTCGACCCGCACCTCGTGGAGGCCTTCGCGGAGCTGTTCGCCGAGCGCATGCCGTTCACGATCGATGGCAGCCGCGGTCACTCGCACCTCCCAGGCGATGTCTCAGACGCCCGCAGCAACGCCGAGATCCACGACGCCCTTCACGATCGTCGCCGGCGGGTCGTCCCCTCCGCTCGGGCGATCGACGCCCAGGCCGCCTTGACGGGGACCGACGGCTAGACCCCGGGGCGTCATCGGGCCGGGCCGCGGTCGCGCCGCTACGATACGGCTGCCATGACCAACGAGGACCCCAGTCTCGCCACGCCATACCGCACGCACACGTGCGGTCAGCTGCGGGCGGCCGACTCGGGAACCGATGCCCGGCTGTCGGGGTGGGTGCACCGCCGGCGCGATTACGGTGGTCTGATCTTCATCGATCTGCGGGATCGACACGGGATCACGCAGGTCGTGGTCGACCGTGAAGACGCACCCGCAGCCGTCATCGAGGTAGCCGGCCGGGTACGGCCGGAGTTCGTCCTCGAGATCGCCGGCGAGGTGGCGCCGCGCCTTGCCGGAACGGAGAATCCGAAGCTCGCCACAGGTGACATCGAGCTCCGCGCGACACAGCTGACGATCCTCTCGGAGGCAAGGACCCCACCCTTCTACATCAACGAGCCCGACGTCGCGATCGACGAGAGCGTCCGGCTCAAGTACCGCTATCTGGACATCCGGCGCGAGGCGATGCAGCGCAACCTGCTCCTCCGCAGCCGCATGGTCCAGGCCATCCGAGAGCAGCACCATGCCAACGGGTTCGTCGAGGTCGAAACGCCGACGCTCATCAAGAGCACGCCCGAAGGCGCGCGCGACTTCATCGTCCCCAGCCGCCTGCAGCCAGGCAGCGTCTACGCTCTGCCGCAGAGCCCGCAGCAGCTCAAGCAGCTCCTGATGGTCGGCGGCATCGATCGCTACTTCCAGATCGCTCGCTGCTACCGGGACGAGGACCTCCGCGGCGACCGCCAGCCCGAGTTCACGCAGCTCGACCTGGAGATGAGCTTCGTAGACGAACCCGCGGTCATGGCGTTCGTCGAGGCGATGGCGATCGAAGTGTCTCGCGCGACCGTCCCGGATCGCCCGATCCAGGAGGTCCCGTTTCCGAAGCTGACATTCGACGAGGCGCTGGAGCGTTTCGGGTCGGACAAGCCCGACCTCCGTTTCGGCATGGAGCTCGTCGACCTGGGCCCGGTCCTGATCGCCTCCGACGGCACGCCCGCGTCGGGTTTTGGCGTCTTCGACTCGGCACTCGCCGATGGGGGGAGGGTCAAGGCGATCGTCGCGCCCGGCATGGCCGGCCTCACGCGGCGCGAGGTCGACGAGCTGACCGAGCGCGCGCGGCGGTTTGGGGCCAAGGGTCTGGCCCATCTCGCGCTCGAGACCCGCGGGGAAATCAAGGGCCCGATCACGAAGTACCTGTCTGAGGAGACAGCGCGCGCGATCGTCGAACGGGCCGCCGCGAGCGAGGGCGACCTGGTCCTGATCGTGGCCGACCGTGATGAGGTCACCGCGGACGTGCTCGGGCGGCTTCGAGTCGAGCTCGGCGCGCGACTCGGGCTCGCCGACCCCAAGCTGCTGGCGTACGTCTGGATCCACCGCTTCCCGATGTACAAGTGGGACACCGAAAACGGCCGCTGGGACGCCACCCACAACCCGTTCAGCGGTGTCATACCCGAGGATGAGCCGCTGCTGGTCACCGCGTCAGGCGATCCGGGGCGGCCCTCGCCCGACGATCCCGCTGGCCGTGCGCGTGCCCTCCAGTACGATCTTGCGCTCAACGGCTGGGAGCTCGGCGGTGGTTCGATCCGCATCCATCGCCACGATCTGCTCGAACGGTCGTTCCTGCTCCAGGGCCAGACGCCAGAGGGGATGCGCGAAAAGTTCGGTGCCGTTCTCGAGGCGTTCGAATACGGCGCCCCGCCGCACGGCGGTATCGCCATCGGGATCGACCGCTGGGCGGCGCTCCTCGCATATCAGACGAACATCCGCGAGGTCATGGCCTTCCCCAAGACGCAATCGGGCAGCGACCTGATGCTCGACGCGCCGTCGCCCCCCGATGCGCGCCAGTTCGAAGAGCTCGGCCTCCGCTTCATGGGCCAGCCCGAGAAGGGCGGCTCACGCACCTGAGCCGACTGCTGGAGGCGCTCGACTGGTTTGCCCGGCGACCCAGGCTCGCCGCTTTCCTGGGAGCCACATGCATCTCGTTTTCGGGCATCTTCTATCGGTACGCGGACGTGTCGCCGTCAACCGGCACCGTCTACCGTGCCCTGTTCGGGCTGCCATTGCTGGCGCTGGTCGGTGTCGCAGAGTGGCGCCGGTACGGGGGGTTGCCCGCGACGACCATCCGGCTGGCAGCGATCGCCGGCATCTTCTTCGCCGGGGACCTGCTGCTGTGGCACCACGCGATCGAGGCGGTGGGTGCCGGCCTCGCGACCGTGCTGGGGAACTTGCAGGTGGTCATCGTCGGGATCGTCGCGTGGCTGCTGCTCGGCGAACGCCCGTCGCGAGCGACGCTGCTGGCGTTGCCGGTCGTGCTCGTCGGCGTCGTCCTGATCTCCGGAGCCATCGGTGGAGACGCGTACGGCTCCGATCCCGGGCTGGGCGTCATGCTCGGCATCGCGACGGCCATGTGCTATGCGGGGTATCTGCTTGTCATCAGGCGTGGTGGACGCGACCCGCGCCGGCCGGCCGGGCCCGTCGCCGTTGCCACCGTCCTTTGTGCGCTGGCGGCGGGGACCGTCGGGATGGCCTACGGCGATCTGGACCTGACGCCGCCCCTCGAGAGCCTGGCCTGGCTGGCGCTCCTGGGAGTCACCTCGCAGTCGGCCGGTTATCTCCTGATCTCGATCTCACTACCGCGGCTTCCAGCCGTGATCACGTCGATCATCCTGCTCGCGCAACCGGTGATGACCGTCGTGCTGTCGGTGATCCTGCTCGGGGAGTCGCCGTCGACGACGCAGCTCCTGGGCGTGGTCCTGGTGATCGGCGGGATCGCCGCGGCCACCGTGCCGATCGCCCGGATCCGGGACGGGCTGGCCGCGGCGCGAACCGAACGGCTAGCCGAGACCGAATAGCGCGACGCAGACAAGGCAGGGCGACCCTACGGCTCGCTGAGGCCGGCTTCGCTGGCCACGTCGGCACCCCACTCGTGCGTGTGTCCCGCCGGCGGGTCCGGCGGACCCTCGTATGGGGGAAGGTCGGCCATGGCGGTATCGGCGTCGTGGATGACCCCCGGATCGCCAACGTCGACCACCCGAGAGGGGACTGCGGCGACGAGTTCGTTGATGATGTCGAGGGGCATCCGTTCGGGGGCGATGGCTCGCAGTGCCTCGACATGATCGAGCGGAACGAGGACGGGCCAGCCGGGCTCGCCCCCCCAGCCGGGGAGGAGCACTGTTCCGGGGTCCGGTCCATGTGCTTCGATCAGGGAGGTGATCGTCTCGGGGCCGACCCAGGTCATCTGGGCCGGCCACAAGAGCACGGCTGTCGTGTCGTGAACCTCGGCCCTCGCCAGCTCGGCCCCGCGGACCATCTGGCCGACGGGCCCCAACTCGGGCGAGACAGGCGGACCGCAGATCGCCTCGGTCCCCAGGAGCGAGGCGGCCACGGCGCCGTCCGGATCGGGGGCGATGACCATGACCGGCAGGGCACCGCCGGACCAGGCCAGGTCGACGAGGCGGCGAACGCGCGGCTGGCCGAGGGTATCCGTGAGTGCTTCCTCGGCCGTGGCGGACAGGATCACGGCGGCGACTGTCACTCGCGCGATCCTAGCAGCCAATGATATGGACGGTGCCGTGAGTCTCGATGCCGCACGTCCCGGCTGCACGTCTCGGGGTCCGACCTGCACCGTCGTCTCGTACCGGATCGCGGCGTGGTTGAGGCGGCTGCCGTGCCCGCTGGCGGCGGTGGCCAAGCCCCGAGTGAACGTGCGCCTGAAACGCGCACGTTCCCGATATGTTCCCCGTGGTCGCATGCTGAAACGACCGAAAGCGCTCGATTCCGTCCTGGACTGCGCTCGGATATCTCGATCTTGCGTCTCAAACAGACATGGGCGGGGCGGCCGGCAAAATGACGAGGGGTGGCGGACAGGATCACTGCGGCCACGGTCATCCCCGGGAGCGGACCGGCCGGTGATGGCCCCCGATCGAGCGTTCCGTGGCACAATCGGCTGTCCCCACAGCCTGGAGATCCGCCTGCCCGTGCCCAACGCCACTACCGCCGGACCGTCGCGCGCGACCCGCGCCGACCTGCGCAACGTCGCGATCGTGGCCCACGTCGACCACGGCAAGACCACGCTCGTCGACGCGATGCTCCGCCAGACCGGCGCCTTTCGATCGAACCAGACGCTCGTCGACCGGGTCATGGACTCAGGCGATCTTGAACGCGAAAAGGGGATCACGATCCTCGCCAAGCAGACCACGATCGATCATGCCGGCGTACGCCTCAACATCGTCGACACCCCGGGACATGTCGACTTCGGCGGCGAGGTCGAGCGCTCGCTGCTGATGGTCGACGCGGTCCTGCTCCTCGTGGACGCGGCCGAAGGTCCATTGCCGCAGACACGGTACGTGCTCCACAAGGCGATGGCCCGTCGGCTGCCCGTGGTGCTGGCGCTCAACAAGATCGACCGTGGCGACGCTCGCCCGCGCGAAGTGCTCGACGAGGTTTACGAGCTGTTCATGGACCTCGGGGCGGATGACCGCCAGATCGAGTTCCCGATCGCGTACACGAACGCCAAGGCCGGCACCGCGACGCGCGACCTGGCGAACCCTGGGACCAACCTCGCCCCGCTGCTCGACCTGCTCGTGGAGGTCACGCCGCCGGTCACCTACGAGCCGGGCCACCCCCTTCAGCTGCTGGTCACGAACCTGTCGGCCAACGAATACGTGGGGCGGATGGCCGTCGGGCGGATCTGGAACGGCGAGATCCGGACCGGGCAGCGGATCGTGGTCGTCCGCGAGGAAGCGGACGACACTGCCGGCACCGTCGAGCCCGGCCGGACGGTGACGCTCAGCGGGACCGTGACGAGCCTACAGACCGCCCACGGGATCGACCGAGTGGACATCGACCGGGCAGGCCCGGGCGACATCGTCAGCGTTGCCGGGCTGCCAGAGGTCACGATCGGCGACACGCTCACCGACCCAGCCGATCCGCGTCCGCTCCCCAGGCTCGATGTTGATGCTCCGACGCTGCGCATGACGTTTGGCGTCAACACCTCGCCGCTCGCCGGGCGCGAAGGGAAGTTCGTCACCAGCCGCCAGATCAGGACGCGGCTCGAGAAGGAGGTCCTCGGCAACGTCTCCATCGAGGTCCGTCCGGCCGAATCGAGCGAGTCGTTCGAGGTCCGTGGCCGCGGCGAGCTCCAGCTTGCCGTCCTGATCGAGCAGATGCGCCGCGAGGGCTTCGAGCTGACCGCGTCTCGGCCCGAGGTCCTCCTTCGCGAGGTCGATGGCGAGATCCTCGAACCGTACGAGCGCATCACGATCGACATTCCGCCCGACTACATCGGCGAGATCCAGTCGGCGCTGGCTGGCCGGAAAGGGCGCCTGGAGCAGATGTCGACCGATGCGGACGGCCGGGTCCGGCTCGAATACGTGCTGCCGGTCCGCGGGCTGATCGGATATCGAGGCCAGCTGCTGACGGACACGCGCGGAACGGCCTTGTTGCACCAGATCGGCGAGGGCTACGGACCGTGGGCCGGCGACGTCACGCATCGGACCAACGGCGTCCTGGTCTCGGACCGGGCAGGCACGAGCAACGCCTACGGGCTGTTCAACCTCGAGCAGCGTGCGGACCTGTTCATCGGCGCCGGTGTGGAGGTCTACGAGGGGATGATCGTCGGCGAGAACTCGCGCTCGGGTGACTTGGACGTCAACCCGACCAAGGAGAAGAAGCTGACGAACATCCGCACCCACTCGCACGACGAGTCGTTGCGGCTGACGCCGCCGCGGCCGATGACCCTCGAGACCGCCCTCGAGTTCATCGCGGGGGACGAGCTGGTGGAGGTCACGCCGCAATCCATCCGGCTGCGCAAGCGGGCGCTCTCGCAGCACGACCGGCGGCGGGTCGCGGGTCAGGCCGCGGACCTGCGACGGTCCGCAGAGCGCGAAAACGCGGCGACCTGACGGTCACGGCGGTCAGGCACCCGACGGTCAGGGGCGGGTGGGTCCGGGCTCCCGGCGTACAATCGAAGACATGGCGATCTATCTCGACCATGCCGCGACCACGCGGCTCCGGCGCGAGGCGCTCGAGGCGATGCTCCCGTACCTGACCGAGTCCTTTGGCAACCCGAGTTCCGCGCACAGCTTCGGGCGTTCGGCCCGGGCGGCCCTCGACGATGCCCATGAGCGCGTCGCGAGGCGGCTCAACGCGGAGGGGCGAGAGATCATATTCACCTCAGGCGGCACCGAGGCGAACAATCTCGCTCTCAAGGGCGCCGCGTGGGCCGGCAAGGCGCGTGGCCATCGGATCGTCACATCTGCGGTCGAGCACCACGCCGTCGGGCACACGCTCCGATACCTCGAGAAGTTCGGGTTCGAAGTCGTCGAGCTGCCGGTGGACCGCTACGGGCGAGTCGACCCCGAGCACCTGGAGCGAGCCCTCACGGACCGGACGATCCTGGTCTCGATCATGCTTGCCAACAACGAGGTCGGGACGATCCAGCCGATTGCCGAGATCGTGCCGGTCGTCCGCGCGCACAAGGGCGTCCTGCTCCACGTCGACGCGGTCCAGGCGGCGCCCTATCTCGATCTCGACGTCCAGGCCCTTGGCGCCGACATGGTCTCGCTCGGCGCGCACAAGTTCGAAGGCCCCAAGGGCGTCGGTGTCCTCTATGTCCGGCACGGGACGCACATCCTGGCGCAGCAGCAAGGCGGCACGCAGGAGCGGCATCGCCGGGCCGGAACCGAGAACGTGGCAGGCGCGGTCGGCCTCGCCACCGCCTACGAGCTTGCCTGCGCGGAACGATCGGAGACGGTCGCCCGGCTTCGGCGTCAGCGCGATCGGCTCGTCAAGGCGATCCTGGCCACGCCGGGAACGGAGCTGACAGGCCATCCGAGACAGCGGCTGCCGGGCCTGGTTTCGATCATCGCCCGGGATACCGATGGCGCCGCGGTCGCCATGTCCCTCGACCTCGAGGGGATCGCCGCCTCGGTCGGGTCGGCGTGCGCCACGGGCTCGACCGAGGTCAGCCACGTACTCACGGCGATGGGATACCCAGAGGAGGAGGCTCGCGGCGCGCTCCGCCTGTCGCTTGGCCGAACGACAACCGATGACGAGATCGCAATCGCGAGCGAGGTCGTGCCGCGCGTGCTCGCCTCGATGCGTCTGGGCGCGTACGCCGTCGCCGCCGATCCGCTCGGTCAGGGCGTCCCCGTATGAGCCGCGTCCTCGTCGCCATGTCGGGAGGCGTCGACTCGTCGGTGGCGGCCGCCCTCCTCCACGAGGGAGGTCACCAAGTGGTCGGGGTCTGGATGCGCCTCCACGACGCCGCCGACACCTATTCCGAGTTCAAGAAGAGCTGCTGCTCGCTCGACGCGGCCGACGACGCGCGGCGGGTCGCCGCCCAGCTCGACATCCCGTTCTACGTCATGAACCTCGAGCGCGAGTTCGACGCCGGCGTCCTCCAGCCGTTCCTCGACGCCTACCTCGACGGCCGGACGCCGAGCCCGTGCGTCGACTGCAACACGTACGTGAAGTTCGGCGCGTTGCTCGGTCGTGCGCGGCACCTGTACGAGTGCGACGCCGTGGCCACCGGTCACTACGCTCGCCGCCTGG
>JBKKCW010000206.1:0-11761 GCA_046712485.1 Candidatus Limnocylindrales bacterium | reverse complement strand
ACCTGCGCTCCGTGGTTGCCCTGTCGGGCGATTTGGCGCGAACGATCGATCGGCAGATGGTCGGCAATCGGATCGTGCGACACATCGCCCTGGCAATCGGCGCGAGTGAATCTGCCCTCTGCTACTGGGATCGCTCCACCGACCGACTCGTCACCATGGGTTGCTATCCGCTCGAGCGAGCGTCCAACCTGCTCCCGTGGTACCCGCTCGCCGACTATCCGGCGACGCGCCAGGTCCCGGAGACGTCCGTCGGGACGATCGTGGATGCGGATGATCCCACCGCCGATCCGAATGAGGTCGCGTATCTCGCGACGATCGGTATGCGCAGCATGGCAATGATCCCGCTCATTGCCTCCGGGAATGCGGTCGGCACGCTCGAGCTGATGTCGACAAAGAGCGGCGCATTTGGCCCGCCTGACGTGGAGTTCGCCACCATGCTGGCTGCGGAGGGGGCGATGGCCCTCGAGAATGCACGGCTATACGAGGAGATTCGGCACCAGGCACTCCACGACGGGTTGACCGGGCTCGCCAACCGCGTGCGCTTTCGCGACCGGGTGGCCAACGCCATCGAACGGAGCCAGGGGCGCGACGGTCGCCCGTTCGCCATCCTGTTCATCGACCTCGACGACTTCAAGGTGCTCAACGACACGCTCGGCCACGCCCGTGGCGACGACGTCCTGGTCGTGACAGCCAATCGCGTCGCCGCGTCGTTGCGACCGAGTGACACCGCCGCGCGCCTGGGCGGCGACGAGTTTGCGGTCCTGCTCGACGGGGTGGCGGACGAGGAGACGGCTGTCTCCATCGCGATCCGATTGGCCGACTCGTTGCGCGCGCCGATGACGGTATCCGACGTCAACGCCACCGTGGCGGCGAGCATCGGCGTCGCGATGAGCGGAGCCCTCGGGGAAACGGCCGACGACCTGCTGCGCAACGCGGACCTGGCGATGTATGCGGCGAAATCCACGTCCCGCGGGCGCGCCCAGGTGTTCCAGTCCGTGCTGCGCGCCGACGCGGTCGCGCGGACCGAGCTCGCCGGACTCCTCCGGGGAGCCGAGCAGCGGGGCGAGCTGCGCCTCGACTATCAGCCGATCGTGGAGCTCGACGGCGGCGCCGTGGTCGGGCTTGAGGCGCTCGTGCGCTGGCAGCCGCCGGGTCGCCCGCTGGTGATGCCCGACAACTTCATCGACCTTGCCGAGCAGACCGGTGACATCGTGCCGATGGGTCGCTGGATCCTGCGCGAGGCGTGTCGCCAGACCCGCGCCTGGCAGGTACGACTGGATCTCCCCGACCTCCAGATCAGCGTCAACCTCTCCGCTCGGCAGTTCCAGGAGCAGGACCTCGTCGAGACGATCCGAGCCGCGCTCGAGGAGACCGAGCTCGCGCCATCGAGCCTGGTTCTCGAACTCACCGAGAGCGGTCTGATGCAGCGAACGACAGGCACGATCGGACGGCTGACCGACCTTCGAGCCCTCGGGGTCCACCTGGCAATCGACGACTTCGGGACCGGCTATTCATCCCTGAGCTATCTCGAGCGGTTCCCGGTGGACTGTCTCAAGATCGATCGGTCGTTCGTCTCGGAACTCCTGCCGAACGGGCAACGCCCCGCCATCGCTCGAGCCATCGTGGAGCTCGGTCGAACGCTCGGGCTGCGCGTCGTCGCCGAGGGCATCGAAGAGCCCGACCAGGCCGACTGGCTGATGAGCCTCGGCTGCGCGTATGGGCAGGGGTACCTGTACTCTCGCCCCCTCGGGATCGATGCCGCGGAGGCCTTCCTGGCCGGCGACGCGAGCCGCCGCGCCCGACGCAGACTCGCTGGCGAGGTCGGCGACGCGGAGCGACCCCGATCTGGCACGCGACCGCCAAGCCGGTTGCGGCTCGTCTCAGAGGGCTAGGAAGCGCCGTTCAGTTCGGGTTCGGATGTCAGGCCCCGCGATCCCGCACACTTCGGTCGTGTCCGCGCTCATCGGTCGAGAGCAGGAGCTTGCCCGTGCCGAAGCGTTCCTCACGACGCTTCGCGAGCGATTCTCGGTGCACCTGCTCGAGGGAGAGGCCGGAATCGGCAAGACGGCCGTCTTGGACGAGATCGTCCGCCGCGCCCGGGCGGATGGCATGCTCGTCCTTCAGTGCCGGGCTGTGCAGGCCGAGGCCAAGCTGACCCTGTCGGTCGTAGCCGATCTGCTGGAACCCGCTCCGGCGAGCGCGATCGCATCGCTGCCTGACCCACAGCGCCGCGCCATCGAGGTGGCCCTGCTCCGAGCCGATCCCGGCGATGAGCCGATCTCCGACCGCGTCCTGGCGACCGCCGTGCGCTCTGTCCTCGTCCACCTGTCGGCCAGGCAGCCGGTGCTCGTCTCGATCGACGACCTCCAATGGCTCGATGCGGCGTCCGTCGCTGTCCTTGCGTACGTCCTGCGCCGGCTGGCTGATGAGCCGATTGGTGTTCTCGCTGCGCAGCGCCTGGGCGAGCCGGCGCGCCTGCGGCTCGACGAGGTCGTGGGGCCGGGCGCGATCACCCGCGATGTCATCGGGCCGCTGAAGATCGCGGCGATTCACCACCTCATCAGGCAGCAGCTGGGGGAGTCGCTGTCGCGGCCGACGCTCGTCCGCGTCTATGAGGCGTCCGCCGGCAACCCGCTGTTTGCCCTGGAGATCGCGCGTCTCCTGGCAGACGTCGGCGCCGTTCCGGCTGGGCAGCCCCTGCCGATACCGCGCGATGTCGAATCGCTTGTCAGGAAGCGCGTCACCGGGTTGCCGCGGGGAACTGGTGACGTGCTGGCGGCCGCGGCCGCCCTCGGCCACCCGCGCGCGGAGCTCGTGGGTGAAGCCGTGGGTCGCGCGATCGAGGCCGATCTCGAGCCAGCGGCGCGACGAGGAATCGCGTCGCTCGTCGATGGCGTGGTCCGGTTCCGGCACCCGCTCTTCGGGGCCGTGCTGTACGCAGCGATGCCCGCGGCCGAGCGGCGCCGTCTCCATCAACGGCTGGCGGACGTCGTCGACGATCGGGAAGAGCACGCCCGCCACCTCGCGCTTGCGGTGGATGGAAGGGACGAGGCAACCGCCGCGACGGTCCACGCCGCCGCCCGCGAGGCGTCATTCCGAGGATCTCCGGCAGCCGCGGTCGAACTCCTTGAGCTGGCCATGGCCATTGGCGAGCCTGATCTCGAGACGAAGGCGACCCGCACGTACGACCTGGCCGAGAATCTCGCCTTCGTCGGAGACAACATCCGCGCCCGCAAGCTCCTCGACAGCGTGGACCCGTGGCATGGCTGGCCTCCGAGCTTGCACGGTGCGGCGCTCGAGCTGATTCTGGAGCTCGAGTACTGGACCAACGGGTTCGGTCCCGCGCTCGATCGGCTCGCTGATCGCCTGCTGGGAGGTGAACTGCCGGCCGACGTCCGAGCACGCGTGCACGCCAACCTCGCGGGGTACACCGATCACGACCTGCCTCGGGCGCTGGAGCATGCGGACGCCGCGATCGCGCTGCTCCGCTCGCTGGGGGAGGAGGCGGATCCATTTGTGGGGTCAACGGCTGTCGCCCTGCGCGTGCGCGACCGTCTGATGCTCGGGCACGGCTTCGATCGGCGCGAGATGCAGCGAGCGCTCGAGCTGCAAGATCGCGTGACCGCCGCTCAGCGTGGGTTGGAGCTGGCTTCCGACGGCTTCGGTCAGTGGCTGAAGTACGCCGACGAGGTCGACGAGGCGCGACGATACCTCGAGTCGGCGCTGGAAAAGGACGTCGAGGTCGGCAAGGAGAAAGGGGCGCTCACCAGGCTCCAGCATTTGGCGCTGACCGAATGCCTGGCCGGCAACTTCGAGCTGGCCCGCGAACACGCCCTGCGGGCCTGCGAGCTGCACGACCAGCAGGACCAGAGGATTCTCGGGTACGCGTACCCGATCCTCGCGATCGTGCAGGCCCACCAGGGCGACGCCGATGGCGTCTACGCGGTCGAGGAGATGTACCGGCGCCAGGGCCCGCCGATCCACCTGCTGGTCGCGCTGGGACTGCTCGAGCTTTCACTCGGTCACGATCGGGCCGCCTTCGATCACTACGCCCGCGCGCTGGAGGTCATCGATGCCGCGGGGCTCCGCGAGCCGGGCATCCATCGCATCCACGCGAACGCCGCCGAGGCAGCGGTAGGGATCGGCAACCTGGAGCGCGCTGCGGAGCTGAGCGCCCATCTGGAAGAGCACGGCGCGCGAACCGGTCACCGCTGGAGCCTGGCCACCGGCGCGCGAAGCCGAGCCCTGCTACTTGCTGCGAACGGTGACCTCGAAGGCGCCCTGGCCGCGTGCGAGCTGGCGATGAGCCGCCACGAGGACCTGCCCATGCCCTTCGAGCGTGCTCGCACGCTGCTCGTCAAGGGCGTGATCGAGCGACGCGCTCGGCTCCGGACGCAGTCCAAGCAGTCGCTGGATGCCGCCCACGAGTTGTTCGAGCGCATGGACGCGCGGATCTGGGCCGATCGGGCGAGGCAGGAACTGGATCGCATCGGTCTTCGACGCTCGGCTGGCGACGAGCTGACCGAAGGCGAGCGGCGCTGCGCGGAGCTCGCGGCAGCGGGCATGACGAACCGGGAGGTTGCGGCCGCCCTGTTCATCAGCCCAAAGACGGTCGAGGCGAACCTCGCCCGCGCCTACCGCAAGCTCGGGATCGGTTCGAGGGCCGAGCTGGGATCACGGATGCGCGACACCCTGCAAACGTAGGGAATCCCCCGATGCGCCGCCGGCGTGACCGCCCATACGGTGGCCGGCATGACGGAGCCCGAGCCGCGGCGAACCTTCCTTGTCGAGTGCTACGCGCCTGACATCTCGCGCAGCGACGTCGAGGCCGTCGGCCGACGCGCCGCGACGGCCGCGGCACACCTCCGAGACGAGGGGCACCAAATCGAGTATGTGCGTGCCCTGTTCGTTCCCGGCGACGACGCCGTCTTCCACGTCTTCAGCGCCGATGCCATCGACCCCGTCCGCGAGGCCGCTGAGCGCGCCACGCTCCCATTCGAGCGCGTCGTCGAGTCGGTCGCAGTCGAGGCGGAACCAGGGCCGACCCAGGAGGGGCTCGCGGTTTCGACCACGAAGGGGAAATCGGCGTGGGAATGACCTCTCTCCGTTCGCCTCGTTGCGCGCCGTCGCCATCGACGGCATAGGCCAATCGGATCATTTCGAGCCAGGAACTTGGGGAGGAGGAGCTGAAAATGCGTCGCTCACTCATCGCTACCGCGCTGGTCGCGTTGCTGATCGCATCCACGGCGGGAGCCGTCACGGCTGTGGAGCAGACTTCGTCAGTCCCGGTCGGCATTCAGCCCTGCGAAGGCGAGGTTCCGCTGTGCAATCCGGCCCAGCACTTCGCGGTCACTACCGATGGCGTCCTGCGTGCCGAGGTGACGGCCGCGGCAACGAACTGCGTCGCGATCACCGTCGAACTGAGCGTCGACGGCGCCGTCGCGTTCACGTCACTGGCGGTTGCGCCGGGCGCCAGCACAGGCGTCGCCGACCTCGGGCCGGTGTCGCCGGGCAGGCACACGCTATCGGTCGAGGCGCGCGTGCCGCTCGGCATTGCGTGCGACTCGCGCGGCTGGTCGGGCATGCTGTCGATCACGACCGCGGGCGTTGCCGATGACGACTCGGCGGTCGTCGCGCCGGGCGGCAGCGCCACGGTCTCGACCGCGGTGAGCGGCTCGCCGCGGCCAGCGGGCATCAGCGCCACCCTGTATCGCAGCGCGTCGGCGACCGGGTCCGCGACCGTCTCGGTGGCCACCTACGTGGGACTCCCCTCGGGCATTCCTAGCGGACCGCCGATCCGAACGGCCGGCTACCTCGATCTCCAGCTCACGAACGCGCACGCCAACGACGTCATTGCGGCGCAGTTCTACCCCACGGACCCGATCTACCCGGTGGATCCCGTCGTCCCGCCCAACCCGGTCGTGCCGCCGAACCCGGTCGTGCCGCCCAACCCGGTCAGGCTCGCCTGGTGGACCGGCTCGTCCTGGGACGCCGTCTTTGGCTCCGGTGGGGCGCTGCCCACATACAGCGCCGCGGCGAACGTGTTCAACGTCACGTTCGATGCCTCGAGCAGCCCGGCCGTCACCGCCCTGGGCGGCACCGTGTTCGCCGCCGTGCCGAGCTACTACTTCCGTGGCTTCGGCGCTCCGCTCGACCCCGACACCATCAACGTGGCCAAGGCCGGGCGCGCGATCCCGCTGAAGTGGCAGGTGTTCGACTACGCCGTCGACCCGGTGACCGATCTCGACCCCACCGTTGTCTCGATCGCGTCGGTCGCGGTCACCTGTGACGGGCCGGGGACGCCATCCGATGGCGTCGAGGAGTACGCGACGGGCAGCTCCGAGCTTCAGAACCTGGGGGATGGCCTCTACCAGCTCAACTGGGCGAGCTCGAAGAGCTACGCGGGCACGTGCCGGCGCCTCCGCCTCGACCTCGGCGAGCGCAACCCCGACGGCACGCCGTTCTACCGGACCGCGGACTTCAGGTTCACACGCTAGCCGAGCGGAGCGCAACGACCCACAGCAAGTCATCGAGAAGGAGATGGAGTCATGAGAAGAGAGCAGCAGGCGTGGAGGCGGCGCAGCCCCGGCAATCGCAATGACCCTTGCACTCCTGGTCGGCCTGGCCGGCCCTGTGGCGGCAGCCGATCAGGTGCCCTTCAAGGGCAGCCTGGATGCCGTCGTGACGATCACCCCGATCAACCCTCCGATCGTGGCCGTCCACATCGAGGGCACGGGCAACGCCACGCAACTGGGTCGCTACACCTTCGAGTTCGATGCCATCGTCAACCAGGCGACTCGGACGCAGGCCGGTCCCGCAACGGTCGTGATCACCGCGGCGAACGGCGACACGGTCACGGCCGAAGGCAGCGGAGGGCAGGCAACGCTCGTGGCGCCTGGCGTGCTGTCGATTGTCGATCCCGCGACCATCACGGGCGGGACAGGCAGGTTCGCCGATGCGACCGGCAGCTTCGTCATCCGGCGCACGTTCTTCGTGGCGGCGGGCGTGACCACAGGTACCTTCGAGGGGACGATCTCCTCGCCCGGCGCGGCTCGTCGCTAGCTCAGGCCGCGCCAGGTTCATCCCAGCGATGAGCCTGGCGCATCCACCTCACAAAGGAACGACCATGAACCGATTGCCTGCTGCGCTCACAGATCAAGCGCGCCGAAGTGTGGGGTCGGCGGTGCTGGTCATGATTCTCACCGCTTGCAGCGGCGCGACGCCAGCAGGCAATACGACCGCCAGTCAGGACCAGTCCGCCCGCCTCGGTCGCGCCATCGGGCGGCGCTCCCGGTTCGTCGGCTGACGCGAGGGCGCTCGACGTCTGCGCCATGCTGACCGACGAGCAGGTCGAGGAGGGCACCGGGTTTGCGGTGGCCAGCAAGGAGCCGAGCGGCGGCCAGGGCTTCGCTGATGGCTCTTGCCTGTGGTGGCTCGATTCTGATTCGTCCGACGTGGATACGGGCATGCTCACCGTATCGGTGAAGCGACCTGGAGGACGCGCTCAGTTCGACATCCTCGCGGGCGAGATGCCGCACGTCCCGGACATGGGTGACGACGCCTACCGACAGGGAGACAGCATCTGGGCCGTGAAGGGAGACGCACTCGTGGTCCTTGGCTACGCGTTCCCCTCGTCGGCGCAGGGCGAGCCCGGTACGGTGGTCCTGCCGCTGGTCGAGAGCATCCTGGCCCAGCTCTGAGCCGCAAACGATCGCGGTCCATCAGGCCATCGCTCACTTTCCCCGTCGTTGGGGAGTGCGAGTTCCAGTCGCGGTTGAACGCGCCCGGCTGCAGGCACGCGGCTACGACAGACCCGAGACGTAGCCGAGTGCGTCGGCCGCCAGCTGATCCCAATCGTCTGCCTGGTCCGTTGGGACGGTCACCCATTCCTTCATCACGCGCCCGTGGCCCGGATCGAACCGGGCGGCGACACCTGCCGCCACGAGCTGGTCGACGCGGTCCTTCGGGAGCTTCACGACCAGGGCATCGCCGGCGAGCATCGCGAAGATCCTGCGCTGCACCCGGAGCCCGGGCATCGAGCCGAAGCCGGTCCCCTGGCTCACGGTCGGCTCGGAGATGAAGCGTCTCGCGAGGCGCTCGAACCGTTCGCGTGCGTCACGCGATGCGGCATTCGCCATCAGCGAGTATCCGGGCGAGCGCCTGAAGTTTTCCTGAGGGGTCGTCTCATATCGGCTGGGCAAGTCTACCGAGTTCCTCCCTGCTGAGCGGCGGAACTCCGCGGGCTCCCCCGAGGGATGTGTCGTTGTCAGGCGCACATCTGGCACATGTGAGCGTGAAGAGCTCCGACTTCCTGCCCGATCTGCACGATTTGCATCCGTCCACGAGGGAGCTGTCTCGAACTCGCGCCTGAGGACGACATGCCAGGGATGCCCGGCTCCGGACTGCTCGGCTTCGGGATTGCCCGGCTCCGGGATTGCACGGCTCCGGACTGCTGGCTCCGGACTGCCCGGCTCTTGCGCCTGACTCATCGGCCTGACCCGGCACGGAGAATGGGGTGCTTCCTCATGTGGGCAGGCCGGGGCCTGACGGCCGGGCCGGGGCCTGACAGCCCATCGCGTTGTCGCCGCGCGCCGCGTGGCCCTGCGACACGTGCGCGGCCCGCATCCGACTGCGGCCTGACGCGGAGAACATCGCCGCAGCCCCACCCGGAATGACCAGCCGGTCCAGCTGGCCACCGACAGGCGCATATCGGCACCAGAGGACGGTTACGCGGCGTAGATGGCCGATTCGGGCGTCGCTGGTCTGCGATTCGAACCGGGCTGAGCGTGCATCGTCGACCGCTCGCGCTCGATCGGGACCGTGTCGCTCCGTAGCGGTCGGTCCGTGCGGTTATGAGGCACCCATGACCAGACGAGACGCCAGCGCCAACAACGTCTCCGGGGATGATGATCAGGCGGCGCCGCGTTGCTTCGCCTGGGCGGCCAGACGGTCCGCGAACGCGGCCCATGGCTCGGCCGGTTGCTGCTCGCCTGCACGAGTCCGAGGCGACGCCGTGCGAGCCTCGATCTCGCGATCCCCGAGCACGACCATGTACGGGACCTTCTGCTCCTGCGCGAGCCGGATCTTGTTCTGCATCCGGTTCGATGACTCATCGACCTCGATTCGAAGCCCGCGCGCACGTAGGAGGCCCGCCAATTCGGTCGCCGCCTCGATGTGCCGGTCGGCGATCGGGATGACGACAGCCTGGACGGGCGCCAGCCAGAACGGGAAGGCGCCGGCAAAGTGCTCGGTGATGACCCCGATGAACCGCTCGAGCGAGCCGTAGATCGCCCGATGGATGGCAACGGGCCGCTGCTGCGCGCCCTCCTCGTCGATGTAATGCAGGTCGAACCGCTCCGGAAGCATCACGAGGTCGACCTGAATGGTTGCGGTCTGCCATTCGCGGCCGAGCGCGTCCTCCACCTGGATGTCGATCTTTGGGGCATAGAACGCGCCGTCCTTCTCCTTGACCCGATAGTCGACCTCGGACCGGGTGAGAGCATCCCGGATCAAGCCCTCGGCCTTCTCCCACAACACCCGATCACCGAGCGCCTTGTCGGGGCGCGTCCCGAACGTGAACCGCGGGGTGAGGCCGACCCATGAGTACGCCTCACTGACCTCGCCGAGGAGCGCCTGGATCTCGGACCCGATCTGATCCGGTCGGACGAAGACGTGGGCGTCGTCGGTCACGAAGTGCCGGACCCGGGTCAGACCCGACAGCGTTCCTGACAGCTCGTTGCGATGAAGCTTGCCGTACTCGGAGAGTCGGAGCGGAAGGTCGCGATACGAACGGACGCGGCTCTTGTAGATGTACGTGGATTCCGGGCAGTTCATCGGCTTGAGGCTGAAGGTCTGCTCCTCGGATTCGACAAGGAACATGTGCTCGCGATAGAGATCCCAGTGGCCGGATGTCTCCCACAACCGCTTGCTGACGAGCGGCGGCGTGTAGATCTCCTGATACCCGCGCCCTGCCTGGAGCTCGCGCATCGCGTTCTCGAGCGTCCGATAGAGCATCCAACCCTTCGGGTGCCAGAAGGGGGCGCCCGGCGAGACGTCGTGGAAGCTGAACAGGTCGAGCTGGACGCCGAGCTTTCGGTGGTCGCGCTTCTTCGCTTCCTCGCGCCGCCACAGGTAGTTGTCGAGTTCTTCCTGGGTCGGCCACACGGTGCCGTAGATGCGCTGCAACATGTCGCGCTTCTGGTCACCACGCCAGTAGGCGCCGGCCACGGCGAGCAGCTTGAACGGGCCGATCTTCCCCGTGGACGTGACATGGGGACCCTTGCACAGGTCGACAAACTTGCCGTGTTCATAGACTGAGGTAGGCGGCAGCGCGGTCACGTCACCCCGCGATTTCGCGGCGAGATCATCGAGAATCTCGACCTTGAACGGCTGGTCGCGCTCCGCGAAGTAAGCTCGGCCTGCGTCAGGCGGCAGCTCGCGGCGGATGAATGCGTGATCTGCCGCCACGCTCTGGGCCATGCGTGCCTCGATCGACGCCAGGTCATCCGGCGTCAACCGCCGGGTCAGTGCGAAGTCGTAGTAGAAGCCATCGGCGATCGCGGGCCCGATGCCGAGCTTCGTACCCGGGAACAGATCGAGCACGGCTTCGGCCATCAGGTGCGCCGTCGAGTGACGCATGGCGTCAAGCTCGCTGTGGGCGCCAGCATCGAGCAGCTCATCGGCCGAGCCGCGCTCGGGGGCCTCGAGACCAACCTCCTCGATGTCGCCGTTCTGCTTGTCCGTCATGTCCGCCTCCTGGAGAATCACAACACCCCTCATCCTTCGACAGGACGAGAGGTGTACTCCCGCGGTCCCACCCGCCTTCGCCACCAAGGGTGACGCGCTCGTGGTCGCGCTAACGGGCGACGCCCGGGCCGGTTCACCGGCCGCTCACGGGTGGTACCCACCGGTCGCGATCGCCTGGCTTCCAGCCTGTGTCCCGGCTCTCTCGAGATCGCGTGTCCGAGGGGCGCGTCCCGCTCGACGCTCTATGACGATGTGGTGGGCGACACTGGACTCGAACCAGTGACCTCTTGCATGTCAAGCAAGTGCTCTAACCAGCTGAGCTAGCCGCCCGAGCTTCGCTTCCGGATTCCCGATACCTCGCTGGCACGTTGCCCTTTTGCCGGACTCAGACCGCGGCTCAGCGCCGTGCACCAGGATCGGTCCGATCGCGGCAATGAATCTAGCAGACAAGCCATTCAGCATCATCGGCCGCCCGAGCCGAGTGGCGCCATACGCCGACTCACTCCTCGCATACGCTCGTGTGGGCGACCGGCATGCCACCGGCGCGGACGCGTGTCTGGCGGTTTGCGTCAGCTCCGGTGCTGTTGGTCCCTCCGACTCGGACGCGTCGAACCAGATGGCGTCAGGGCGACCATTGTTGCCAGCACACCGGCCAGGGCTACGAACGCAAGGCGCCAGCTGACGCTGCCCACGGCCTGTGTCTTCGCGGAAGGACTGTCCGTCGGCGGGAGGGTGGGCTCGGGTGCACCAATCTCGCCCTGCACCTCTCCGCCAGGTGTGGCCGTTGGCGCCGGGATCGGACTGGGGCTCGGTGTCGGAACAGGACTTGGCGTCGGTGCCGGCGTGGGCGTCGGAGTCGGGGTCACGGTCGGAGTCGGATTCGGAGGCGGCGGCGGTGGCGGAGTCGGCGTCGGCGTTCCACTCGGGGTCGGAGCGGGCGTCGGAGTCGGCGTCGGCGTTGGGGTTGGCGATCCGCTCGGCGTGGGCGTCGGCGTTGGGGTTGGCGATCCGCTCG
>JBKKCW010000205.1:0-9215 GCA_046712485.1 Candidatus Limnocylindrales bacterium | reverse complement strand
CCATCGTGCCCACCACTAAAAAAAATACAAGCCAGGAGTCATGACCCCAGCAGCCGCCGACCAGACTGCGACCCTGGCCGACCAGCCGACGATCGTGCGCGACGGCCCTCGCCCCGGCACGCCATTGCTGGCGGTCAAGGACCTGCACGTGGAGTTCTCGGGTCGTGGTCGCGTGGTCCGGGCGGTCCGCGGATTGTCGTACGAGATCCGCGCGGGGGAGACCATCGGCCTGGTCGGCGAGTCCGGCTCCGGCAAAAGCGTCAGCGCGCTCTCGTTGCTCGGGCTCCTGCCAAAACGGGCGGGACGTGTGGCCTCGGGCAGCGCACTGTTCGAGGGCCGGGAGATCCTCCATCTCCCGGACGAGAAGCTCCGCAAGATCCGCGGCGCCAGGATCGCGATGATCTTCCAGGACCCCCTGTCCAGCCTCAACCCGGTCCTCACCATCGGCCGGCAGATCACGGAAGCCGTCGAGACGCATCGTGGGGTCAGCAGCAAACAGGCGCGCAAGCGGGCGATCGAGCTGCTCGAGCTGGTCGGGATCCCGGGAGCTTCCACCCGCCTGGACAACTATCCGCATCAGTTCAGCGGCGGCATGCGCCAGCGCGCGATGATCGCCATGGCCCTGAGCTGTGAGCCGAGCCTGCTGATCGCCGACGAGCCGACGACCGCCCTTGACGTGACGATCCAGGCGCAGATCCTCGAGCTGCTGCGGCGCCTGCGGAGCGAGCTCCAGATGGCGGTCCTGCTGATCACCCACGACCTGGGCGTCGTCGCCGGGTTCGCCGATCGCCTGGCTGTCATGTACGCCGGGCGCCTCGTCGAGCTCGGCCCGACCGAGACGATCCTCGCGGACCCGGCCCATCCGTACACCGTGGGCCTGCTCCGCTCGCTGCCGCGGCTCGACCGACCCAGGCAGGAAGCCCTGACGCCGATCGAGGGCTCGCCACCTGACCTTGCGTCGGAGCTGCGCGGCTGCCCCTTCGCGCCCCGTTGCGCGTGGCGTCTCGATATCTGCCGGACCGTCGATCCGCCGCTCGTCTCGGTCGCCGGCGAACGGGGGGGTGAAGCCGAGGCGCTCGATCACTTCGCTGCCTGTCACAACCAGCCCACCCGTGCCGAGGCGGTGGCGGGCATCCCCCTGCGCGACGGCGAACAACCGACCCTGATCGTCGACGAGGACCAGCCATGACCCTCGCGACGAAGTCCACCGAACCCGCCGCGAGCGGTGCGGTCTCAGCGACCGATCCGGCCGCCGATGGCCCCCTCCTGATCGTCAAGGACCTCCGGGTCTACTTCCCGATCACGGGCGGCGTGCTGCGCCGGCGCACCGGCTGGGTCAAGGCCGTTGACGGCGTCGACTTCCACATCGACCGCGGCGAGACCCTCGGACTCGTCGGCGAGTCGGGCTCGGGCAAGACAACGATCGGACGCACGATCGTGCGGATCACCGAGCCGATCAGCGGTGCGATCCAGCTCGCAGGGCAGGACCTCCTGGCGCTCCGGGGCGAGGAGCTCCGGCGCCGGCGGCGCAAGTTCCAGATGGTCTTCCAGGACCCGTATTCCAGCCTGGATCCGCGGCAGACCGTGGGCGAGATCCTGGCCGAACCGCTGCGGGTCCACCATCTCGCCGCCGGGAAGGCGCGGACCGCGCGGGTCACGGAGCTGCTCGATCTCGTCGGCCTCGATCCCGCCTTCGTCGAGCGCTACCCGCACGAGTTCAGTGGCGGCCAGCGACAGCGGATCGGGATCGCCCGGGCGCTCGCCGTGGAACCCGACCTGATCGTGTGCGACGAACCGATCAGCGCTCTGGACGTCTCGATTCAGGCGCAGGTCATCAATCTGCTAGAGCGCCTCCAGAACGATCTCGGGCTGACCTACCTGTTCATCGCGCACGATCTCGCGGTGGTTCGCCACATCGCCGACCGCGTCGCGGTGATGTACCTCGGCAAGATCGTCGAGATCGCGCCGGCGGCCACCCTCTACAAGGACCCGCTGCACCCGTATACCGTCGCGCTGCTGTCCGCGGTGCCGGTGCCCGATGCTCGCACGGAACGGGCGCGCCGCCGGGTAATTCTCAAGGGAGATATTCCGAGCCCGGCAAGCCCGCCGTCAGGGTGCCGCTTCCACACGCGCTGCTGGCTCCGCGAGAAGCTCGGGAACCCCGAGATCTGCACCACCACCGATCCTCCGCTCGAACCGACACCCGAAACACATGCGGACCAATCCGTCGCGTGTCACTTCGTGGGGGAGATGCGGGCGCTCCGTCCCACGGACGTCATCCCGGCCGTGGAACCGGTCGTGTCGATCCCGGTCTCGGCCATGCTCGAGTCGAGCGAGGGCGGCTCGGGGAGGGAGCCTAGTTCGGTGCCAGGGTGATCGTCCAGACGCAGTCGGGGTTGGCAGCGACCGCGAGGTAATATTTGCCGCCTTCGAGATCCCGCATCTGGTAGACCGCGTCCACGATCAACCCGAGCTTGTTGTCGTCCCCGTCGTACAGGGTCACGAACGGGATCACCTGGTTCGACGGACAGGTGGACACGTTCATCTCCGCGTTGCCCGCGGCGAGGTCGAACTCGTCCGTGTTCCCGTTGCCGGCGCCCACGATCTGGACCACGTCGCCCGTCACCGTGACGATCGACGTTCCCGGTGCAGGACCAGCCGACTCCCCGGCGGTTGGCGGTGCGGTGCCGGCCCCGGGTGGTGGCGAGGTCGGCTCGCAGGCGACGAGGGCGACGGTCACCAACGTCACCGCCAGCGCGAGATCGAGTGTCCTCACCAGCATCATCCGCGCTTCATGGTCTTCGGGTCGATCGCGTCGCGCAGCCCGTCGCCGATGAAATTTACGCCGAGGACGGTGGCCGTGATGGCCACCGCCGCGGGCATCCATTGCCACCACAGCTGGTTGAGCACGACCGGGCTGACCGCTTCGGTGATGAGGTTACCCCAGCTCGCCTCGGGTGGACGCACGCCCAGCCCCAGGAAGCTGAGACTCGATTCGAGCAGGACCGCGGTCGCGACGCCAAACGTGGCGACGATGGTGATCGGTCCGAGGATGTTCGGGAGCATGTGACGGAGCAGGATGGCCCTGTCTGGCACGCCGACGACGCGCGCCGCAGTGATGAACTCCGCTTCTCGCAGTACGAGGAGCTGACCGCGCACCAGACGGCACGTGACCGGCCAGCCGAGCAACGCGATGACCATGATCACGGAGCCGATGCTCGGCCCCACGACCGTCACGAACACGATGATCAGCAGGAGTGGCGGGATCGCGAGGATGGTGTCTGTGAACCGCATGATCGCCTGGTCGAGCAGCCCGCCGTAGAAGCCGGCGAGCATCCCCAGCACCGTCCCGATGACCAGATACAGCCCAACGGCGCCGAACCCGACGATCGTCGACGTCCGACCGCCATAGAGCAGGCGGGCCCAGATGTCTCGGCCAGCCACGTCGGTGCCGAGGACGTGCGAAGGACTGGGCGGCTGGCGAGCGCCGGTGTCGAAATCGATCCAGTTCGGGGCCCAGGGCGTCAGGAACGGGGCGAGGGCCGCCAGCAGCATGATCGTGACGACCAGCACGACGCCGACAATGGCGAGCCGATGACGGAGGAAACGCCTGACGGCAGCTCGAGTTGGGGAGACATGGTCGATGACGACCTGCGGCCCGAGGGTCGTGCCCCACGGCTCGGCCGGATGGAGTGCCTCGGGTTCAAGTCCCACGGACATACCGCACCCGGGGATCTGCTACGGCATAGGCGATATCGGCCACGAGGTTGGCGAGGAGGACGGCGGTACCGGTGATCAGGATGATGCCCATCATCAACGACGGATCGCGGGCCGCTGCCGCCTTCACCGCGAGTTGGCCAATCCCGCCCCAGGCAAAGATCTGCTCGGTGATGACAGCCCCGGCGACCGCTTCCGGAGCCAGCCACGCGATGATCGTGATGATCGGAATTAGCCCGTTTCGGAGCGCGTGTCGCACGATGACCACGCGATTTGCCAGGCCTTTGGAACGCGCCGTGGTGACGTACTCGCTGTTGAGGACGTCGAGCATGCTGGCCCGCGTGTAGCGGACCAGCGGGGCGGCGTTGACGATCGCGAGGACGCCGGCCGGCAGGATGAGGTGGTGGAGCGCGTCGGGGATATCCGTCCGACCGACGGTGTGGATCTCGCTCGTAGGAAGGATCCGCAGGTTGACCGCGAACACGTAAATGCCGATGAGTCCGAGTACGAAGACCGGCGTGGAGGCAAAGAAGATGGCCAGCGTGTTGAGCGCGTAGTCGGCCTTCGAATACTGCCTGACGGCGGTGAAGACGCCGATGGGTATCCCGATGAGGATGGCCAGCGACAGGGCCGTCAGCATCAGGTAGAGGGTCTGCGGCAGACGCGAGCCGATCTCATGCGTAATCGGACGGTGCGATGTGATCGAGTAGCCGAGGTCGCCCTGGAGGGCGCTCCCAAGCCAGCGCAGGTACTGGTTGGGAAAGACCGGTTGATCAAAACCGAGCCGCTTGCGCTCGGCCTCGAGAATCTCGGGATTCTCGAGGAGTGAGGCCAGCACCTCCGGGTTGACCGATGCCAGCAGGGGATCGCCAGGGGAGAGCTTGAGCGCGATGAATCCGATGAGCGTGATTCCCAGCAGGACGGGAATCGAGATGAGCAGGCGACGCAGGATGTAGGCGCCCACCGGGCCTCCTATGCGTTCGACGCGGGGAGGCGGCCGGGGGGCGCCTGCATCACGCTGTTATGGGCCTCGAGCGAACCTACGGGGTGTAGGTCCAATCGAGGATCTTCTGGAACGATTCTCGTTCGTTCGGATAGATGGTGAAGCCACCACCGAGCTTTTCCGTGTACACGTGCAGGTAGTTGGGCTGCCAGAGGTAGATCTCGGGCAGGTTCTCGTTCAGGTCCAGCGCCAGGTCGTGCAGGATGGCGTCCTGCGCGTCACCGGTCACCGCACTCGCGGCCTGGAATTGCTCCGAGTAGATGCACTCACCGCGGTCTTCGGACATCTTGAACTGGGAGGACCCGAGACCGGCGCAGTCGAAGTAGATCTCCGACTGGTACCAGCCGACGCCCTCGCTGCCACCGAAGGAGAGGAACGCCTCGAAGTCGTTGCCCTTCTGGATGAAATCGACATATGGGGCGGTCGCGAGCGCCGTCAGCTCCACCTTCATCCCGATTGCCTCCAGGGACTGCTGGAGAGCCGGGGCGGTGATGGTGAAGTTCGGGTCCTCAGCCAGCAGGGCCAGCCGGAACGTGTCATTGATGTCCCAACTGGATTCCTCGAGAAGCTGCCTGGCCTTGTCCTGGTCGAACTCGTACTTGTTGATGTCGTCGTAGACCTTGAAGCCGGGCGGGATCGTGTAGTTGAGCGTTGCAAGACCGCCGAGCACCTGCTCGATGATCTGGGGCCGGTTGATCGCGTAGGCGATCGCCTGCCGAAGCGCCTTGTCCGTGTTGTTGTGGTTGAAGTTGATCGAGAAAATGCCGACGCCCGGGACATTGAGCTGCTTGAGGCCGGGCACGTTGGCGAGGCCCGGACCTTCAGCCGGCGGGACGCGGATCGTGAGGTCAAGCTCGCCCGCGGCCAGCTGCGCCACCGACACGTTCGACTCCTGGATCTTGTAGACGATCTGGTCGACCGGGCCGTCCTTGCCCTTCCAGTAGTCCTTCTTCGCCTTGAACGTCGCGCCGCCCGCGGAGATGGAGGTCTCGAAGTCGTACGGCCCGGAGCCGATCGTCACGCCGGCAGTGCCCAGGCAGAACTCGCAGGTCTCGGCTTCGGCAGCAGTCAGGCCGTCGAGGATGTGCTTGGGCAGGATGTAGTAGATGGCACCCGCGATGCGCCGCAGGAAGGTGGCGTCGGGCGCCTGGAGCGTGATCTCGACGGTGTGGTCGTCGATCTTCTTGATACCCTCGGGAATGTTGGTCGTGCCCACAACATCGGCCCCACCCTTGACCCGGGTCCACATGTCAACCGGGATCTGTTTGAAGGCCGTCGGGTTCTGGGCGGACCATGCGATGGTCCACTCGACGTCGTCGGCCGTCACTGGCTGGCCGTCGCTCCAGACCGCTTCAGGGTTCAACTTGAACGTGTAGACCGTCGCATCCGGCGAGGCCGTCCATTCGGTCGCAAGGTCCGGAAGGATCGTCACCTCGTCGCTGTCGACATCCACAAGGCCGCTGAACACGATGTCCGCCATCAGCTCCTGGTTGCCCGTGCCGAGATTCACTGGATGGATGCTCGGCAGGAAGTCCGAGATCCGGGAGACGCGCAGCACGGTCGGTTCTGCGGCCGCCTCCGACGGCGGCGCGGCGGTAGGCGTCGCGGCCGCCGGCTCGCTCGCGCCAGGCGGCGCCGAAGCGGACGGAGCGGTGGCTTGGCAGGCCGCGAACAGCAGCGCGAACACGGCCAGGATCGCGGGGTAGCGAGCACGCATGTAAAGTCCTCCTCTAGCTCGCGCGGCAGGGCGGAGCGTTGGCGCATCGTCCAACCTAACTGCGTCCCATGTCAACTGATTGCAGTCAGAATGAAAATCGTCTAGAAGGTAGTGGTGCGGATTTGCAACCCAACACGGCTACCAGGCGCCACCGGGGACCGGCGCAGGACGCGGTGGCGTGGGCTGGATCGGCAGCCCTCCGCGAAGGACCAGGCGGGACTTGCGCAGCGCCCCGATGTCCTCGTCCGGCCGGCCCTCGACGACCAGGACGTCGGCGGCGAGGCCAGGGGTCAGCGTCCCGGTCTCGTTCTCGATTCCGAGATGGCGGGCGGCCCGTTCGGTGGCCATCCGGATGACCTCGGCCGGCGCAAGACCGATGCCGACGTACGCCTCCAGTTCCAGGAACAGCGCCTCGCCGTAGTCGGTGAGGTTGACCCCGACGTCGGTGCCTGGTACGACCGTCACTCCGGCGTCGATCAGCCGCCGGGCGTTGGCCCAGAAGTCGGCGCGACCCATGGCCCCGGGGTTGGGTTGGAGCTTGTTGATATCGATCCCCGACTCGATCTCCGACCGGGTGCCGGCAGAGATCGTCGGGATCGCCCGGGTGCCGCGCTCGGCCATGCCGCGGGCGACGTCCTCATCGAACGTCCACGTCCAGTCGGGCCCGAGCATCGTGCAGTGCTGGATCGAGTCGAGCCCGGCCACCGACGCGTTGCGGATGCCCGGCACGCCGTGGGCGTGCGAGGTGATCCGCTTGCCGAGCCGATGGGTCTCGTCGGCCGCGGCAGCCAGCTCCTCGACCGAGTAGGACCCGAACCGCGAATCGGTCCCGGGCGAGACTCCGCCGCCGGTGGCCATGATCTTGATCCCGTCCGCACCTTCTTCGTCGAGCATCCGGCGGACCATCGCCCGGACACCGTCCACGCCGTCCGCCTCGCCACCGAAGAAGTGGCAATGGCCGCGGGACTGGGTGATCGCCCGGCCGCTGATCATGAGCCGTGGACCCAGCGACAGGCCTCGGGCGATCGCGTCCCGGATGCGGTAGGAGGTCATGCCGCGCGCGCCGCAGTCGTAGGCTGTCGTCACCCCGGCCCGGACCATCCGCTCCGACGCCGCGACGCCGCGCGCGACGAGGTCGTCGTCAGATTCGGCGTAAAGCGTGGCCAGCGGATCGATCGTCGGCGGGAGCGTCACGTGGACGTGGGCGTCGATCAAACCGGGCAGGGCCGTCGTCGTGGGCAGGTTGATGACCCGGGCGTCGTCGGGCGCGGCCACCATCGCGTCCGGGCCAACCTCGACGATCCGGCCATCGACGATCAGCAGCGCGGCGTCGGCGATCGGTTCCGCGCCGGTCCCGTCCACCAGGCGCCCGACGTGAAGCCTGGTGGCGGTTCGGTGGCTCGCCGCGATCGTCATCTGGTGTCTCCTGGCGGTCCGGTGGGCGGTCCCCTCGCCGCGGATTATCGACATCTGGCGGCACATCGATGAGGGCGCTTCGCGCGGCCGACGACATCAGGATCCTCCGAAGCCTCCAGATCCCGATGCGCGACGGTATCGTCCTCGCCGCGGATCTGTACCTGCCTGACGCCGACGGGTCGTTGTCCGCGGCGCTGCCCGAGACACCGATGCCGGTCGTCATGGACTACATCCCGTACCGGAAGGACGAGGTCGATCCTGCCGCGATGCCTCACTATCTCGAGCTGCCACGGCACGGCTACGCGTTGGCCCGCGTCGACATCCGCGGCACCGGTAGCTCGGAAGGTCACGTGATCGACGAATACGTCGAGCAGGAGCAGCTCGACGGGTACGACGCCATCGAATGGCTGGCTGCTCAGCCCTGGTGCGACGGCCACGTCAACATGCTCGGGATCTCGTACGGCGGGTTCACCGCGCTCCAGGTCGCGACCCTCCAGCCACCACACCTGACCTCGATCATCCCGGTCGACTTCACGGACGATCGGTACACCGACGACTGCCACTACCGGGGCGGGCTGCTGCGGATGTACTACGACCTGGCCTGGTATGGCTCGCGGATGATCGCCTGGAATGCGATGCCACCGGATCAGGCATCGAGCGACGCGGACGCCGAGCGGCTCTGGCGACGTCACATCGACGAGAACGAGCCGTATTACCTTGCCTGGCTCCGGCACCAGGTGGATGGGCCGTACTGGCGGCAGGGTTCGGTCGCGGGGATCGCGGACCAGATCGTCTGCCCGGCGTTCCTGATCGGCGGCTGGCGCGACGGCTATCCGAACCCGCCCATCCGGCTTTTCGAGCGGCTTTCCGGCCCAAAGAAGCTGCTGATCGGACCGTGGGACCACCGCTATCCGAATGTGGCCATCCCCGGGCCACGGATCGATCACCTGCGCGAGGTCGTTCGCTGGCTCGACCACTGGTGCCGCGGGGTCGCCAACGGCGTGATGACCGAGCCGTCGATCGTGGTCTTCATGCAGGAGGCCGGACCGCTCGGTCCGGGACGGACCGACACTCCCGGGGAGTGGCGGGCGGAGCGGTCGTGGCCGCCGACCGGAGCGTCCGAGCGGTCGTTTGTGTTGACGACGGGCGGCAGGCTCGTGGCGGCGGATGACTCCTCAGCCGACGCCGCCGATCGGCTGGCCTACGACCCGACCGTGGGCGAGACCGGCGGGTTGTGGTCGGGTGGCGTCCCGTTCGGGCTGCCCGGCGACCAGCGTCCGGATGAGGCACGGTCCCTCGTGTATACGACGACGCCGCTCGCCGAGGACCTCGCGATCCTCGGGCGGCCTCGGGCGATCGTCC
>JBKKCW010000204.1:0-6496 GCA_046712485.1 Candidatus Limnocylindrales bacterium | reverse complement strand
GCCGTCAGCCAGATCAACGACATCATGAGCAGCGGCGTGCCGTTCGACGGCGTGTGGACCTCCGGCGTGGACTCCTCGATCGTCGAAGCCATGAAGACCGCCGGTCAAGAGCTCGTGCCGCTCGTCGGCGCGGATAATGCGGGCTTCGTCACCCAGCTTCTCAACGAGCCGGGGTTCAAGGGCGCAGCGGTTACCAACCCGTCGGCTGTCACGGGCGCCGGGGTCGTCCTGGCGCTGCAGCTGCTCGCGGGCGAGAAGCCGGCCGAGACGACCGTGCACGTGACCCCGGAGCTCTGGGACAACACGACGGCAGAAGGCAAGGCAGCCCTCGCCGCCGCACAGAACCCCAACCTGCCGGAGCTGTGGCCCCTCGGGCTCACAGTCAAGGATTGGACCACGTACAGCGTGGACGACCTCATCGCCTGCAAGGGCCCGGGCGAGTGACCCGGGTTTCGTAAGAGGCCAACCCGAAAGGCCAACGGGGAGGCCGGCGCCGCCGGCCTCGCCGCACATCCCTCCAAGCTTCTTTGAGAGCGCTTGATGCCTGACCTGCTCGAGGCGACCGGTATCGCCAAGCGTTATGGCGCCGTCGCGGCTCTGCGGGACGCGTCCCTGTCCGTTCGCGCGGGCGAAGTCCACGCGCTGATGGGGGCCAACGGCGCGGGCAAGAGCACGCTCGTCAAGATCCTCACCGGAGCCGTCCACCCCGACAGCGGCACGATCACGGTCCGCGGCAAGCCCTATCTGGCCAAGTCCCCCGCCGAGGCCCGTCGCGGCGGCATCGTCTCTGTCTACCAGGAGCCGGCGGTCATCCCGGACCTGGACATCCGATCGAACCTTCGCCTGACCAGGACCCCGGTCGAGCCCTTCCGACACTGGCTGCAGGAACTGGGCATTGGCGACCTGGATCTCTCCGATGTCGCACGCGACCTGCCCCTCGCGACCCTTCGGGTCATCGACCTGGCACGCGCGCTCGCGATCGAGCCCCACGTCCTGATGCTCGATGAGATGACCGCCGCGCTGCCGGCCGACCTCACCGAACGCGTTCTGCACGTCATCGGAAGCCAGCGCGGGTCCGATCGCTCCATCATCTTCATCTCCCACCGGCTCATCGAGATCGCCGCAGTCTGCGACCGAGCCACCGTCCTGCGCGAGGGCGCAACGGTCGGCGTCGTGGACATCAACGCGGGCTCCGAAGATCGGATCGTTGCTCTGATGCTGGGCGAGCGGGTCGCCAAGTCCGAGGCGCAGATGGCGGCGCGCGCGGGGGCCGGTCCATCGATCGAGGCGGCGACGCCACGACTCGCCGTGCGCGACCTGGCCGTGGGCGGCCGGTTGCACGATGTCTCGTTCGAACTGCGCGCGGGTGAAGTCCTCGGCGTGGCCGCCCTCGAGGGTCAGGGTCAGGATGAGTTGTTCGACGTCCTCGCCGGTGCACGGCGACCGGATTCGGGTGAGCTCCTGGTGAACGGAACGCCCGTCTCGTTTCGGCACCCGGCGGACGCGATCCGGGCCGGGCTTGTCTACGTGCCGGCAGATCGGGCCGAGGCGCTGCTGATGCAGCGGTCCATCCGCGAGAACGTCGCGCTGCCGTACATCGCCGGCTTCCGATCCTGGGGGCCGATCGCGATGGGCGCCGAGCGAACGAAGGTCAACGCAGCGATCGCCCAGCTGCAGATCGATACGCGCGCCGCGTCGGAAGTCCGCCAGCTCTCGGGTGGGAACCAGCAGAAGGTGACCATCGCCCGCTGGGTTGCCGGCGGGGTCGAGACGATGCTGTGCTTCGACCCCACCCGAGGCATCGATATCGGGACCAAGCAGCAGATCTACGGTTTGGTCCGCGACCTCGCCGCGGCCGGCGCCGCTGTCCTGTTCTACACCTCCGAGCTCAAGGAGATCCAGCTGGCCTGCGACCGGGCGATCGTCATCTTCGGCGGGCGGATCGTCGCCGAGATCCCGGTCGAGCAGGCCGATGAGCCGACCCTGCTGCGCGCGGCGTACGACCTGCCCAAGGACGTCCCGATGCCCGAGCAGATCGCGGCCGAGGAAGTCGCTGGTGATCTCGCGACGGCTGATCGAGCGCCCATCGTCGCCGCCGATGCGACCGATCCCGGGCCACAGGTGTCTGCATGAGCGCAGCCGTGGACGCCCGCGCGCCGGGGACTCCGGGGATGGCGACGCAGCTGCGCCAGTGGGCGCAGCGCAATTCCTGGACGCTTGCCCTGCTGGGGCTGTTCGCCGGGATCCTCCTCCTCACCTCCCTGATCCAACCGAGCTACGGGGCCGCCCAGCTCCAGGGCCTCGCCGTTGGGGCCATGCCGCTCGCGATGGCTGCGGTGGCCCAGGCGATCGTCGTCATCTCCGGTGGCATCGACCTTTCGATTGGCTCGATGATGGCCCTCACGAGCGTGTCGGCCGCGGTCTTGATGAAGGACCAATCCGAGGTCGTCGCGATCCCCGTCGTTCTCGGGGTGCTCGTTCTGGGCCTCATTCTCGGGATCATCAACGGCACCCTGGTGGTCATCACCCGCGTGCCGGACATCGTCGTGACGTTGGCCATGTCGTTCGTGTGGGCGGGAGCGGCCCTGGTCGTGCTGGGTTCACCCGGTGGCGGGTCGGCAGACTGGCTGACGGCGATTGTCAGGGGCCCCCTCGGACTCGACTTCATCCCGCGTGCGCTCGTCGTCCTCCTCGTCATCGTCGGCGTGATCTGGATACCGTTGCGCCGATCGAACGCCGGCCTCGCGCTGTACGCCATCGGCAGCAACCGCCTGGCGGCCTTCCGAAGCGGCATCTCGGTCGGGCCCACGAAGGTCTTCGCCTACATGATGGGCGGTCTGTTCTCGGCCTTCGGTGGCCTGGCGTTGACCGCAACCACCGGGATCGGCACCCCCGTGCCGGGCGCGTACACGCTGCTCGGGGTTGCTGCGATCGTGCTCGGCGGCGTCAGCCTGGCGGGTGGTCGTGGCGGCCTCGCTGGGCCGATCGTCGCGGTCTTCGTGCTTGCCCTGGTGCGAACCGATCTGACCCTCCTGGGCGTGAACTCGAACCTGTCGACCGTCATCCAGGGCGCCATCCTGATCGGTGTCGTCATGTTCGGCAGCCTTCTCACGCTGCGGCGGGCACGAACATGACCACGCAGGCAGATACGGTCCGGACCGGCGGTGGGGTCGGGGCCGCCGACCGCATTCGACGGCTCCTGCGCGATCGCCCACTCATCCCGCTGACCGCACTCCTCGTGCTCCTGGTCGTCCTGATGCAGTTGGCACAGCCCGGCGTCGTAACCCAGAGCTGGGTCGGCTCGACGATCCGTGCCGCCGTCCCGCTCGCGCTCCTCGCCGCGTGTCAAACGCTGGCGATGCTGACCGGCGGTATCGACCTGTCGGTCGGAACCGTCGCTTCGATGGCGGCGTTCGTCATGGCCACCCAGACGGGGTCACTCGGACCCGGACCCGCGATCACGCTCGCCCTGCTGGCGGCCCTCATCGCCGGGATCGCGAACGGCGTGGGCGTGGGCGTCTTCAAGGTCCACCCGCTGATCATGACGCTCGGCACCGGCCTGGTGATCCTGGGACTCATGAACGTCTACCAGCTTGTCGTCGTGCAGGCCGGCACGGAGATCCCGCCGATCGTCGACTGGCTTGGCTCGGGCACGACGCTCCCGTTCCTGCCAAACAACCTGTTCCTGTTCATCCCACTGGCCGCGCTCATCATTGCCGGACTTCGGTACAGCGGCTACGGGCGCCTGCTCTTCGCAGTCGGCGACAACCCCGTCGCCGCCCGCCTGGCCGGCGTCCGCGTCTGGCAGGTCCATCTCGCGCTGTACATCATCTCGGCCCTGCTCGCTGCGATCGCCGGCATGCTTGTGGCCGGGCTGGTCAAGACCGCCAGCCTCGCCCTGGTGGAGCAGTCCGTGCTGCCGTCGGTGGCTGCGGCCGTCATCGGTGGCACGTCCATCATGGGCGGCCGCGGTGGCTACTCCGGAACGATCGTCGGGGCGCTCATCCTGACCGTCCTGACGAGCCTGCTCATCGCCATGCAGATGTCCGAAGCCGTTCGCCAGATCCTGTTCGGCGCCATCATCGTTGTCGTCGCCGCCGTCTACACGCGGATCGTCGACGTGTCGTGAGCCCCGTGCTCGGGCCGCGACTGACGCAATGACCGATCCAACGTTCACGCATCTCGGCATCGACATGGGGGTCACCAACCTCAAATGGGCAGCTGTCGAGCACGACGGCGCCGACTGGCGCATCCTGGATCGCGGTCAGGTCCCGACGCGCTCCGCTGAAGGACCGGCCGCCGTGACCGAGCGGATCATTGAGACCGGCCGTGGCGCCCTGCTTCGCTGGCCGTCCATCGCGACCCTTGGTGTCGGGGTCCCCGGGCTGTACGATCCGGCGAGCGGCACGACCCGGTTCCTCGTGAACATGCCAGGTGGCTGGAATGGACAGGCGGTCGCCGGACCAGTCTCGGCCGCCCTCGGCATCCCGTGCGCGCTCATCAACGACGCTCGGGCGTTCGGCCTGGCCGAGCTGCGACTGGGCGCTGGCCGGGGTGCCGACTCGATGGTCGGGCTGACCCTCGGCACGGGCGTCGGCGGGGTCATCGCCGTCGATGGCAAGGTCCACCAGGGACACGATGGAACGGGCGGCGAGGTGGGCCACCAGACGATCGATCCGGACGGGCCGTCGTGCAACTGCGGCAACAACGGGTGTCTTGAGGCATTCGCCCGGGCCGATCGGATCGCGGAGGCCTGCGGCACCGAGACGGTCGAGGCGGCCGTGAACGCCGCCAGGGCCGGGGATGCACGGGCGATCGCCGGGCTCGAGCGTGTAGGGCGCTACATGGGAATCGGTATCGGCAACATGATCACCGTGATCTCGCCCGATCGCGTCGTCATCGGCGGCGGCGTGGCGGCGGCCGGCGAGCTGCTCCTCGCCAGCATCCGTGCGGAGGTCGCGCGACGGGTCCGCACGACGTCGCTCGATGACGTGTCGATCGTGACCGCGGAACTCGGGACGTGGGCGGGCGCCATCGGCGCCGCCATCCATGGCGCGGAGGATGCGGCGCGCCGGGCGGCGCCGCCGGGGCTGGCCCCGGCATGACCGAGCTCGTCTACCGGCCGCAGTATCGGCGCATCGAGCAGGCGCTGCGCGAGCGGATCGCAGCCCGTACGCCGGGTGAACGGCTGCCGTCCGACGCGGAACTCGTCGCGGAGTTCGGGGTGAGTCGGATGACCGCCCGGAACGCTATGGCGCAGCTGGCCGAGGAGGGGTTGGTCGACCGCCAGCCGGGCCGGGGGAGCTTCGTCGCGGTCCCACCGGCGCACCGGCGGGCCAATCGACTGCTGGCGTTCAGCCAGGAGATGCGCCGCCGCGGCCTGGTGCCAACCTCGCGAGTCCTCACCCATGACATCCGGCCGGCCGAGGCCGCTGAGTCGCAGGCGCTGGGCCTCCCGCCGCGCACGCCGATCGTCCACCTGCGCCGCCTGCGCCTCGCCGACGGCCGGCCGATGGCGGTCGAGTCCTCGGTGCTGACGGCGGCCTGCGCCGACGCGGTGCTGGATGCCGACCTTGAGCAATCGTCTCTGCACGAGACGCTGGGCCGGGCGGGGTTTCGCCTCCGGCGGGGCAGCGGCACGATCGGCGCGGCCGCCGCCACCGCTGAGGACGCGGGGCTGCTGAACGTGGCCGTCGGTTCGCCACTGCTCGTCGAGCGGCGGGTAATCGCAGACAGCCAGGGACGACGGATCGAGGCGACCGAATCCCGCTACCCGGCGGATCGATACGCGCTCGATGTCCAGTTCGACGTCGAGGATCCGACGGACCATTCCTGACGAGATGGAGGCACAGGCGATGGGTTGGAAGGTCTACCCCATGGACACCGGCTTCTTCAGCACGCTGGGGTCGTATGACTTCGATGTGCGCTGCGAGATCGCGGTCGAGCTCGGGTTCGACGCCACGTATCTCACGCTGTGGAGCGAGCCGGCTTGGGCGGACCTGGCGCGGCTCCCCACGGTGCGGGCGACCCACGGCCTGGATGTCGCCGGGGTGTATGTCGCGCTGGACGTGGCGACACCGGCGGACGATCCCGCGGGCGTGCGGATCCTCGACCTGTTGCGCCGCCTGGATGGGACGGACCTCGTGGAGGTCGCGATCCTGTCCGGCGACACGTCCATCGCGAACTCCGATCCCGCCGGCGATGCGACCGCGCTCGCCTGGCTGGACCGATTGATGGAGGCGGCATCGGAGCGCCAGATCCGGCTGGCGCTGTACCCACACGCGGGGGCATGGATGGAGACGACGGCCGATGCCGCCCGACTCTGTCGGACGATGGACAACCCGCTCGTCGGGGCAGTCTTCCCCGCGTTCCACTGGTACGCGGCCGGTGCGCACGACCTACGTGGCAGCGTGGAGGTCGTCGCGCCGTATCTCCAGTCCGTGAACGTGTGCGGCAGCCGCCGGATCAGCGGCTGGGTCATGCCCGCGACCATCGA
>JBKKCW010000203.1:0-6708 GCA_046712485.1 Candidatus Limnocylindrales bacterium | reverse complement strand
CCAGAACGCCATGAGGCTCAGCGGGATGAACCCACCGGCGAAGGCATCGATCGAAAAGAGGGCCGATAGGCGAAGGACCACCGAGCGCGAGCGACCGAGTCCGAAGCGGCGCGGGACCTGCTCGCCGGAATGGCGCTCGCGCGGACGCGCCTCGACTCCTGCCGTCAGCCGGGCACAGGCGACAGCCATCGCGATCCCGATGAGGGCATACCCAAACACGATGGCGCGGTAGGCATCAGCCTCGGCTGTCCCGCCGTCGAGCAGGCGTTGGCTGATGAGACCTGCCAGCAGCGCCCCGCTCGCGGTTGCGACATAGCCGACGAGGTTGTACCAGGCAAACGTGGCGGTCCGCCGTGCCCCTTGGATCGACTCGGACAATGCCGCCTGCTCGACCGCGAGGAACGGGCCGACCTCGTTGCCCGTCGGTGAGATGACGCCGATCGTGGCCGCCACGATCAGGAGGGGCGGCCAGCTCGTCACGGCAAACACGATGCCCGCCGCCAGCATCAGGGCGCTTCCAATGACGAGAACTCGCCGCCGGCCGATCCGGTCGGCGCGAGTCGTCAGCCACAGCGAGACGAGGGTATCCCCGACGAGGGTGAGGGTGAGGATGGCGCCAATCGTAAGGGCGTCGAGACCGATCGCGTCGAGGTAGAGGACGAGGACGACGGCAAGGAAGCCGTATCCGAACATGCGGAGCGACCGGATCAGAAAGAGGAGCCGGCCGTCTCGATCGAGGCCCCGCAGGCTGGCGACCAGACCGGTCTCGACCGTCTCGGGCGGCGTCGTCATCGGAAGGGAGTCTAGGACTCGCTCCGTGCCGCGGTCTGCCAGAATGCGGCCGGAGGTTGGACAAGCGCGATGAGCGACGAGCATGCGGTCGAGACGCCCGAGCAGGCGGGAGCGACGCCCACAGACAAGGGCGCCGGGGCCCACCACGGCGACCACGGGCTCGACGACCACGGCCACGGTCACGCGGCACTCGGGCCGATCGACGCCACCGCGTGGGGCGCCGGGCTCCTCGGCGTCGGCATCTCGCTTGTCATCGCCATCGCCTTCGCGATGGCAACGAGCGGCGTGCGCTGATCGGGCGCCTTGATCGCGGAACATGGGAGGGTCGCCCGACGTCACAGCGACATCCCATCCAGCCGCGGAGCCGCCGATGACCGCCAGCGCCAAACATCGAGTCCCCGATCGCTCGGCCAGCCTCCTCCTGGCGGCCGCGGTCCTGACAGCGTTGGGCCTCGTGTTGCTGAGCGCCCGCCCCACCCTCGCGTGCAGCTGCGCGATGCCGGGGCCGATGCAGGACTACGCCACGGCTGAGAACGCCGTCTTCACCGGGACGGCGGGGGTCCTTGTGGAACGGGGTGTTCCCGTCGAGGTCGACCAGTGGCTGTGGGGCCAGGGTGCGGCGGACGTGGTCTGGTTGACTGCCAGCAGCTTTGGCGACAGCGCCGGCTGCGGAACGACGCCACCACCGCCCGGCTCATCGTGGATCTGGGTTGCGTGGCTGCCCGGCAACAACGGCGACTTCGGGACGGGGTTGTGCTCACCTGCCGCACAGCTCGGGACGGCCGATGGCGACGCGATGCTCGAGGAGGCGCTTGCCGTATTCGAAGCAACCGAACCGCCGGAGGCCTCCGGGCAACCGATTCCTACAGCCGAGCCCACGCCGGCCGCCGAACCCGCCCCGGCTGCCGGGTCGCCGGACATGGCCGCCCTGGCGATCGGCGGATCCGCGATCCTGGCCGGCCTGCTCCTGTTCGGCGGGGTCGCGTTCGTCGCCCGCCGCCAGGACCGCGCGGGCTAGAACAAGCCCACGACGTTGCCGTCGGGGTCGATATCGATCTTCTCGCCGCCCGGCCGTGATGGCAGTCCGGGCATCGTCCGCATCTCGCCACAGATCGGCGTGATGAAGCCTGCCCCGGCCGACAGCCGCACCTCGCGAATCGGGACCATGAACCCGGTCGGGCGGCCCTTGAGCGCGGCGTCGTGGCTCAGCGAGTATTGCGTCTTTGCCATGCAGATCGGCAGGTGGCCGTAGCCCAGGTCCTCGAACTGCTTGAGGGACCTGGCCGCAGCCGGCAGGAACTCGACGCCATCCGCGCCGTAGACCTTCGTTGCAATGGCGTCGATCTTGAGCGCGAGCGCCATGTCATCCGGGTAGAGCAACCGGAACTCGCCGGGCTCCTCCGCCGCCGTCCAGACGGCCTCGGCCAGCGCCGCCGCACCGGCGCCTCCTTCGCCAAAATGCGTCGCCACGACGGCATCACGAGCGCCGGCGGCCAGGGAAACCTCGCGGATAACCTCGACCTCCGCGGCCGTGTCGGTCGGGAAGGCATTGATGGCCACCACCGCCGTCACCCCGAACATGGTGACGTTCTCGATCTGCTTGGCCAGGTTGGCCGCTCCCCGGCGAACCGCCTCGACGTTCTCCTCGAGAAGCACCGGATCGAGGGGTTTGCCGGCCACGATCCTGCCGACGCCGCCGTGCATCTTGAGCGCCCGGACCGTGGCGACGACCACGGCCGCGTCGGGCACCAGGCCGGACGCTCGACATTTGATGTCGAAGAACTTCTCGGCGCCCATGTCGGCCCCGAAGCCTGCCTCCGTGCACACGATCTCGTTGGTGACCAGGGCGAGGCGGTCGGCGATGATCGAGTTGTTCCCGTGCGCGATGTTGGCGAACGGCCCGGCATGGACGAATGCCGGACCTCCCTCGAGCGTCTGGAGCAGGTTGGGCTTGAGCGCGTCGCGCAGGAGCACGGTCATCGCGCCGGCCACGCCGACGTCCTCCGCCGTCACGGGTCTGCCGTCCATCGTCGTTGCCAGCACGACCCGGCCGAGCCGCGCGCGCAGGTCCTGGAGGTCCGTCGCCAGGGCGAGGACGGCCATGACCTCGGAGCCAACGGTGATCACGAATTCCGTCTCGCGCGTGACCCCGTCCTGGCGGCCGCCGAGGCCGATCACGACGTGCCGAAGCGCCCGGTCGCTGATGTCCACGACCCGCGGCCAGAGGATCCCGCGCGGGTCGATGTTCAGCGGGTTCTTGTGGTGGAGGCTGTTGTCGAGGAATGCCCCCGCGAGGTTGTGCGCGGCTCCGATGGCGTGAACGTCGCCCGTCAGATGGAGGTTGAAGTCCGCCATCGGAATGACCTGGCTGTAGCCCCCGCCGGCAGCGCCGCCCTTGATCCCGAACACGGGCCCGAGCGATGGCTGCCGGATGTTCACGGCCGCCTTTCGACCGATGTGGTTGAGGCCCTGCGCCAGACCAACCGCGGTTGTCGACTTGCCTTCGCCGAGGGGGGTCGGGGTGATGGCGGTGACGACGACGTATTTGCCGCGCGGCTGCTCCGCCTCGAGACGCCGGATCGCCTCCATCGTGACCTTCGCCTTGGTCGGCCCGTAGAGCTCGAGCTCCTCGTCGCGGATCCCGAGCTCGCGAGCGATGTCGACGATCGGGCGCGGCGTTACGGAGCGGGCGATCTCCAGGTCGGATGGAAAGCTCATCGGTCCGCTCGACTCGTCGCGGGCTCCAACGGGCCAGGCGATTGGGCGGGGAGACCGCCCGCCGTCTGGCGCTCTGCGGCACGGATCAGGTGCGTCAGGAGCAGCGCGTTCGTGAGCGGCCCAACGCCACCGGGCACCGGCGTGATCGCCGAGGCCACCTGGCGGGCTGTCTCGAACTCGACGTCACCCACGATCCGCCCATCGACGACGTTGATGCCGACATCCACGACCACGGCGCCCGGCTTGAGCATCGCGCCCGTGACGAGACCGGGATGACCCGCGGCGACGACCACGATGTCAGCGCGCCGAACGTGACCGGGCAGGTTACGCGTTCGCCGATGGCAGACCGTGACCGTCGCATCTTCCTTCACGAGGAGGAACGCGGCCGGCATGCCGACCACCGCCGATCGACCGATCACGACAGCATCGCGGCCCTCGATCTCGATCCCGGACCGCCGGAGAATCTCCACCGCCGCGTGCGCCGTGGCTGGCAGGAACCCGTCGTAACCAAGCCTCAGGAGGCCGGCATTGATGGGATGGATGCCATCGATGTCCTTCGCCGGGTCGATGGCGTCGATGACGGCGCGGAGGCGAATGGTGCCGGGCAACGGCATCTGCACGATCAGCCCATCGACCGTCGGGTCGTCGTTCAACGTACGGACGGTCGCCGTCACCTTGCTCTCGGTCGCCTCGCCCTCGAGTTCCACGAAGCCTGAATCGATCCCGACCGTTGCGCAGCCGCGGAGGATGCGCTCCAGATAGACGGTGGACGGGGCATCCTTGCCGACGATCACGACGCGCAGCCCGGGTGGGCGCCCCCGCGCGGCTGTGAATGAGGCGACGTCTTCGGCGACCGCCGTCCGGATCTCCGCGGCGATGGCTCCGCCCTCGAGCAGCCTGGCGCCCGGGCCGGTCACCTGTTCAGGCTTTCGCAGGTGCGGCGATCGGTTCGCGTGGCTCGCCACTGCCTATGGCCTCGCGAGTGGACTCGGCCAGGCGCTTGACTTCGTGGAGCAGCTCGTCAACCCGCTCAGCCATCGTCGTCTCGAAGTCGGGGTCCTCCACCGAGGGCAGATTGATCAAGACGTTGGCCGCTGCACCTCCGGCCGCTGCCTCCGCGAGGAGGACTGCCACGTTGAGGTCGCTGGACGCGTTGACGTTGCTGCGGCCGGCGAGGGTCTCGGCGATGCCCACGAGCTCGACGCAGGCGCCGATGGCGAGCAGTGGCACCTCGGCGGCAGCCCGAGCAGCGGACCGGATCGCTGTCGATCGCGTTTCGCGCTCCTCGGCGGTGTCGCGTGGCAGCTTCATGGCCGCCGCATAGATTGCGAAGGCCGCGGCGTCATCCTCGGCCAGGCTGAGGAACTTGTCGGCGAGGTCATGGCCGGCTGCCTCGGCCCAGTCGAGGAGCTCCGTGTGTTGGGCATACCGCGGTCGATCGAGCGACAGCGACGCGACCATCGCCACGAGGCCCGCGCCGAGGCTGGCCGCGACGGCCGACGCGCTGCCACCGCCGGGCACGGGAGCGGCTGAGGCAAGGGCCGCCACGAACCGATCGAGCGTCAGGTCGCGGAACCGAACCTCACGGGATGGATCCACGGCCAGATTGTACGGGCGCTCGAATGCGACGGTTCCCCTCGGCGCGCGGGTGTCCGAATCGGGGGCGCGGTACCGGCGCGCCCCCGATTTCGAACACACGGCCGGCAGGCGGTGGGAGGGACCGCTGCCGGTGATGGATACGCGTCAGGCCGCCCGTTGACGGGCGTGCACGTCGTTGTCCAGCGCGTTGACGATCCAACGCCGGGAGCGATGCTGGAAGATCAGCGAGAGCCGGGCTCGCGGCGTCTCCACCTCGAACAGCGTTCGCGGCCCCGTCACGACCGGATACGCCGAGGCCTCCTCTCGGACGAACGTCAGACCGATGATCGGCAGGCGTTCGTCACGCCAGGTGACCTCGCGCGGGCGGCCGCTGAACCAATCCGTGCGGACTTGGACCTCGACGGGTGTGACACGGATGAAGGCCATCTGCATGGCTCCTTTCCAGGGGGCATCAGGAGCGGGTGGCTCGTGTCGTCCGGGGCACTCGTCCGACAGAACGTCTGTTCGGTTGTGACGCCCAGCTTACGTCGAACAAGTGTTCGATGTCAAGCGTCGTCGACAGGAAGATCGTCCAGCTCCGTGTCATCTTGGGTGTCACGAGACGACGGCTCCGCTGGGTCGGGATCGGCCGGTCGGGCGCCCAGCGCCCGGCGATCCAAGGGGTTGCGTGGATCACGCTCGAATGGCGCGGGCAGCCCGGCGCCAATGAGCCGCGCCCGCGTGACGGCCCGTTCCCCGTACCGTCGCCGAACCTTGTCGGCCGCCTCGGTCGCCTGCCGTCGCCGCGGGTCTGCGGGCGGGAAGAGCGAGAGTTGCTCGCGTTCTCCGAGGTTCGATGCCGTGACCCCGAGGAGACGGACACGCATGCCCCGGACCTCGGACCGGGCGAGCTCGAGCGCGGTTCGGAAGATCGGCTCGGTCAGGTCGGTCGGTTCATTGAGCGTCCGCTGGCGGGTGATGGTGTGGAAACGGGAATCGCGGATCTTCACGGCGACCGTGCTGGCTCGAACCCCGGCTGAGCGCAAGCGGCCGGCGACTCCATCGGCCATGGCCAGGAGCGTCCGCTCGATCACCTCGGGGTCACTCGTGTCGACGTCGAACGTGTGTTCGTGCCCGATCGACTTCGCGGGATCGCCCTCGTGCACCGGGTCGGCGTCGAGGCCGCGGGCGCGCCCGACGAGCGAGCCGCCGTGTTTGCCGAACCGCCGCGTGATGAGGTCGGGCGGCAGGGCGGCCAGATCTCCGATCGTCCGGACCGAATATTCGGCAAGAGCCGCCGCCGTCTTCTCGCCGACACCCCACAACCGCGAGATGGGCAGCGGCGCGAGGAAGGCCGCCTCTTCGCCCGGTGACACGACGACGAGCCCGTCCGGCTTGCCCAGGTCCGAGGCGATCTTGGCCACGAGCTTGGTCCGGGCCACCCCGACGGAGACCGTCAGACCGACCTCCGCAAGTACCGCGTCCTTGATCTGGCGCGCGATCGTTGGACCGTCGCCGAACAGGGACCGGGAGCCGGTCACGTCGAGGAACGCCTCATCGATCGAGATCGGCTCGACGGCCGGTGTGAACCGGCGAAGGACACGCATCACGTCACGGCTG
>JBKKCW010000202.1:0-3082 GCA_046712485.1 Candidatus Limnocylindrales bacterium | reverse complement strand
GTCGAGATCGGCACGGCCGGAAGCTTCGCGGCGCTCCTCGGCGATGCACCGTGGGTCCGCTTCGACGAGATCATCGCCATCGACGCGCCGGCCGCCCGGGGGCACGCGTTCCGGTCGATGAACCCTGGCGTCGCAGCGGCCGACGACCCAGACCTGGACGGCTTCCGACCGGCCCAGGATCCGGGCGCCGCCGACGACCTCCTCCTGTTCGCGCGCCGGGCGCGCGAGCTCGGCGGCTCCCAGGTCGGCGTGGCGATCCGCGCCGACGAGCGTGGCGGCGACACCGCCGTTTCGGTCGCCGTCTCGACCCCCACGGTCGAGCGTGAGGTGCAGCGGATCGTCTTCCTGACGGGGCCGCTCGGGCGATCCAGATCGGCCCTGGCGGCCGCGTCGTTCGTGCTCGAGGCCCTGCGGGAGATTCCTGGCCCTGCCTGATCGATAATGGTCGGCGGACGGAGGTGATCCGATGCAGGTGCGGTCGTTCAGCTTGATCAGCTCAGCATTCACCGAAGGCGGCTCGATCCCGAGACGGCTCACGTGCGATGGCGAGAACGTTTCGCCGGACCTGACCTGGTCCGATGCCCCGGAGGGAACCGCGGCCCTTGCGCTCGTCGTCACCGATCCCGATGCCCGCGACTTCGTCCACTGGATCGTCTACGACCTGACAGGCACGCCCTCGGGCGGCCTCCCGGCAGCCGTGTCGGCCTCGCCCGACGCGCCGCCGCAGGGCACGAACAGCTTCGGCAAGACGGGCTACGGCGGCCCCTGCCCGCCGGCCGGGACCCATCGCTATGTGTTCACACTACACGCGCTCGACGCCCCGCTTGAGCTGTCAGGCGCGCCGCGGATCGACGCCCTGGAGGCCGCGATGGCGGGGCACGTGCTCGCCCAGGCAACGTTGACCGGTACCTACCATCGGTGAGCCGAGGGCGCTGTCGCCCATGCGACAGCGAGGTCGTCGTCCGTGCGCGACCTGCACCGGCCGCCCGCCCGTACGATGACGGACATGACAGACCACGTGGGCCGCCTGCGCCTGACCGTGCTCGGAAACAGCACCGCGGTTCCACATCCGGAGTCCGCGGCGGCGGGATACCTCGTCGAATGGGCCGAGACGGCAATCCTGCTCGACGCCGGCCAGGGCGTCATCCGATCCCTCCAGGATCGGCTCGATCCCCACCAGCTGTCTGCGGTCGTGATCGGTCACATGCACGCCGATCACTCGCTCGACCTCGTCGGGCTGCGCTATCTCTACCCCTGGGGTGAGCGGGCTGCCGATCCGTTGGCGGTGTATCTGCCACCTGGTGGACGAGCACGCGTGGACGCCCTTGCGACCGGTATCTCGGAGCGTGTCGGATTCTTCGACGACGCCTATGACCTGGACGAATACGATCCTTCGGTCCCGCTCGTCATCGGGCCGTTGACGATCCGCTTCAACAAGGGTCGCCACTACGTTCCGGCCTGGGGTCTGACGGTGGAAGCCCCCGACGGCGCGAGAATCGCGTATACGGGTGACACTGGTCCCAGCGACGCCGTCGTCGAATTCTCCGCGGACGCGGACCTGCTCCTGATCGAAGCCGCGCTACGTCACCCGTCGCACGACGACCTCGAGCGCGGACACCTGACGCCGGAGGAGGCGATCGACATGGCGACGCGGGCACGGGCGCGATCGGCCCTGCTTGTCCACTACTCCCCCGCCAGGCGGCCGGAGCTCGAAGAGATGTGCGCTGCCGCCGGTTCGTGGATCCGCCCCGCCGTCCCGGGTTTGGCGGCGACGGTTCGCGCCGGCCAGGGGGCGGCGATCACGGCGCCGACGGATCAGGAGATCGTCAGGACCGGCTGACCCGCGCTGTTTGCAGCGCGGACGCTCATCCGCGCGGCCACGATCTGGGCGATTGCCGTGAGAGCCGACGCGGCCGGACCCGGCTCCCGCTGCGCGACCGCGGGCACGCCAACGTCGCCGCCCTGTCGAACGGTGACATCGAGCGGCACACCGCCCAGGTATTCGAGCGAATGCGTGGCCGCGAACCTCTCGCCGCCACCGCGCCCGAAGATGTCGGTCAGCTCGCCGCAATGCGGGCAGACGAAGGCGGTCATGTTCTCAACGAGGCCCAGGACCGGGACGCTCATCCGCTGGAACATCGCGAGGGCCTTGCCGACGTCGGCCAGGGCCACCTCCTGCGGGGTCGTCACGAGCACGGCGCCCGAGATCGGGACCGCCTGCGCCAGCGTCAGCTGAGCATCCGATGTCCCTGGCGGCAGATCGATGACGAGATAGTCGAGCTCGCCCCAGTCGACGTCGCGGAGGAACTGCTGGATGGCTCCACCGACGAGCGGGCCGCGCCAGACGATCGGCTGGCCCTCTGGCACGAAGAACTGGATCGAGATGGCCTTGACGCCATAGCGCTCGAGCGGGGTGATCTTGTTGTCCGCACTGGCCTTTGGCTGGCCTTCGAGACCCATCATCAGGGGGATGTTGGGACCGGTGATGTCCGCGTCGAGGAGCCCGACCGCGGCTCCCGCCTGGGCGAGCGCGACCGCGAGGTTGACACTGACCGTGCTCTTGCCGACGCCGCCCTTGCCCGACGCGACCGCGATGATGTTCTTGACACCGGGGAGCAGCTGCTCGGCTTGTCGCGGCTGTGCACGGCGGACCATGGCCCCCCACGTCAGATCGACCGCCTCGACGCCGAGGGGCGCCAGGACGCGGTTGACGTCGGCCTCGATCTCGTCCTTGAGCGGGCAGGCTGGCGTCGTCAGCTCGATCGTGAACGCGACGCGCCTCCCATCGATGGTCAGGCCGCGGACCATGTCGCGGCTGACGATGTCACCCGGCAGCTCGGGCTCACGCACCGCACGAAGCGCGTCGAGGATGGCAGCTTCGCTGATCGACATGCGCAGTGGACCCTTCCTGGCGGATGTGATGTGACTGCGCGATCGCACCCGCTCTGGGATGGATCGCCGCCTTCTGACGATGTTTGCGTCGTAATCCTACCCCGAGCCGCCGGCAGCCGAGTTGCGGACACCGGCGCGGCGGCGCGGGCGCCGCTGACGGACGCGCGGCGGCCCGGGCGGACACCGGCGC
>JBKKCW010000201.1:0-3461 GCA_046712485.1 Candidatus Limnocylindrales bacterium | reverse complement strand
CCAGCGGTACGCGAGGAGTATAAAAAAAAGGCCCCGGGCGGGGCAGGACTGTCCGCCGCCGGCGCGCCAAATCCTTGCGCGGTCGGCAAGTTTCCGGCGCGGGCTTGCATCGGACGCACGAGTGATCGCTTCGGCCGCCCGTGTCGCCGCTGGCTGTGCATGGGATGCAGGCCTGGTGTCATCGGAGCCCCGGCGAGGTAACGATCACGCATCGGATGCAACGAACGAACCGATCTGGAGACGCGGGGCGTCGTTCCGGCGACCACTCGTGCATCTCCTGCAATCGCGGCCTGTGCGGCCGCAGCCACGACCGACGTGGCGAGGTCGCCGTACCTGGTACGTCGCACCTCGAACGCCAGACCGAGCCGGCCTGCCGCGCGGCGCGCCGCGCGCACAAGACCCGGATCGTCGGTCTGGGCGAGATAGATCAGCCGCCGGTAGTTGGCGAAGTACGTCGGCAGCAGTTCCGGGTGCCGATCGAGGCCGAGACCTACCCACACCAGCCGGTCGAAATTGCGCGCGAGGAAGTCAGTCAGGTAGAACGTCCCGGGCTCCTCATCGGCGATCTCGGCGAAGGCGGCCGAGCCCGCGTAGAACTCGTAGCAATGCGCACCGGGCAGGCGCTCGACGCCTTCGTCCGCGAGCATCACGTCCAGCAATCCGCCGGTGCCGCAGTCCGCGTACGCGATGAAGATCCGCTCGTACCGTGGCCGCGCCGCGCGAACCTTCGCCCGGACCGCGGCCGGTATCCCGCCCGGGCGGTTATGCAACGTGGCGGGCAGGCAGGTCAGGTCCACGTTGGACAGCCCGGCCTGGTCGATCACCGCGACCAGCTCCCTGGCAAGCGCGCCACAGCCGATGACCAGTACGCGCGAGGGATTGGGCGCGTCGGCCGCGCTCGCCGCGCTGGCCGCGCTGGCCGCCGGGGCGTACGCCCGCTCAGGCGGCACTGGCTCGGCGCTCGTCGATCAGCCGCCGTGCAGTTTCCGCGGCCACGCCGGCGTCGCGGCAATAGGCGTCAGCGCCGACGGCCACGCCGAACTCCTCGTTGAGGGGCGCTCCGCCGACCAGGACGATGTAGTCGTCCCGGATGCCCCGATCGCGAAGGGTCTGGATGACCACCTTCATGTACGGCATGGTGGTTGTCAGGAGCGCGGACATGCCCAGGATGTCCGGCTTGTGCTCCTCGAGCGCGGCGATGAACTTGTCGGCGTCAGTATTGATCCCAAGGTCGAAGACTTCGAACCCGGCGCCCTCGAGCATCATCCCCACAAGGTTCTTGCCTATGTCGTGGATGTCGCCCTTGACGGTGCCAATCACAACCTTGCCGATTGGTTCTGCGCCCGTCTCCGCCAGCAGCGGGCGGAGGATGGCCATGCCTGCCTTCATCGCGTTTGCCGCCAGCAGCACCTCGGGGACGAAGAGGATGCCGTCACGGAAGTCGATGCCGACGATCTTCATGCCGGCTACGAGGGCATCGTCGAGGACGCGCGTCGCGGACCAACCACGACCCAGCAGGATGTTCGTCCCCTCCACGATCTCCGCGGCCATGCCGTCATAGAGATCGTTGTGCATCTGCTCGGTCAGCTCGTCGTCGGACAGCGCCGCGAGATCGATCTCCGCGTAGTCGTCCTGGGGCATCGAGGTCTCCTGCCGAGGGTTCCACCATGCGGAACCGTGCCGTATGATGGAACCAGTAGCGTCCGAATCTATCCGAGCCGAGGCGTCGTGTCCAGAGTCCAGTCCATCGAGCGAGCCTTCGCCGTCCTCGGCACGCTGGCCGATGGCCCGATCGGCGTGAGCGAGGTCGCCGACCGTGCCAGCCTGCCGAAATCGACCGCGGCACGGTTGCTCGCCTCGCTCGCCCGAGAGGGCGTCGTGGAGCAGGTCCCCGGCGACACCCGGTACCGGCTGGGTGGACGGCTGGCGACGCTGGCCGCCGGGGTGTTGCCGACGAGATCGCTCGCGCGCCTCGCGCGAGCGACCCTGGCGGAGTTGTCCGCGTCCGCGGGCGAGGCTGCCGGCCTGTCGGTCCCGGAGGGCAATCTCGTCCATTACATCGAGCAGGTGGACACGCCCAACCCAGTGTCGGTGCGCGACTGGACCGGGTCCCGAATCCCGATGCACGCAGTCTCGTCCGGGCAGGTCCTCCTCGCGTTCCGCCAGCCCGCCACCCTTGAGCGCTACCTCGAGGGGCCGCTCGAGCGGTTCACCGATCGAACGATTGTTGATCCTGACGCGCTGCGTGAGCGTCTGCGCGAAGTGCGCCGGGACGGCTACGCGTGGGCGCGCGAGGAGTTCGATCGAGGCATCAACTCCGTCGCGGCACCGATCGCCGACGCGTCCGGCGAGGTGATCGCGGCCGTCCATCTGCACGGCCCGTCGTACCGATTCCCGGGGCTCAGCGACGAGGCGGCCGTCAGCGAACAGGTCGTCGCGGCCGCGTCACAGATCGCCAGCAGTGTCCGCGAGTCCAGGTAGCACGAGGAGAACCGACCATGCCGGAGCGTCAGATCTCGAGGCGCTCTACGAGCGAGTCCAGGCGGCCGATGCGCCCATTCGGGACGCCCTTGTCGATCGTCCCTGGGGCCAGGTGGAGTTCACGGTCGAGGACCCGGACGGGACCTGGCTCGCGTCTGGCGAGCAAGCACGGAAACCTGACCGCCGGCGACGGTGGCCGCGGCACCTGGGACCTCGAAGCGCGTGGCCGCGGGCCGGGTGGAACCTCGCCACGCGAATGGCCGCCCTCCCAAATGCCACCGGCGGTGGCCGTAGCCATGTCCGTCGCCCGCTTGCGCACCCATACGCCATCCCGAGTGGCACGCGAGCGCCACGTGGCGACCTCCGCGCGCCTCGGCGTTCCTACCGCCACTCCCGGTGGCACATGACAGGTTCGCGGTGGCTTCGCCACTCCCGGTGGCACATGACAGTTTTCGCGGTGGCTGCGCCACTCTTGGTGGCACATGACAGTTTTAGCGGTGGCTGTGCCACTCCCGGTGGCACATGACAGTTTTCGCGGTGGCAGCGCCACCCCGGTGGCACATGACAGTTTTCGCGGTGGCTGCCAATGGGCGTGCGAGCGCGAGTTGCCTCGCTCGTCCCTCGCGGCAGCCGTCTCACCCGGGCATGCGTCAGATCGGGTAGCGTCTCCACGAAGGGCGAGCTTGGCCTTCGTCAACGAGCGCTGGAGGGTTCGCCGCGGATGGCGGATACGCACCGGACACGGGTCGGCTTCATCGGTATGGGCGTGATGGCCCGCGTCCATCTCGCGGACATGCTCGGGCGGGCGGACACGGAGATCGTCGCCATCTGCGAACCGTCCCTCGCGGCCCATGGGGCGGCGGCCGAGCTCTTCGACCAACACGGATTGCCGGTGCCGCCCAACGAGCCGGACTGGTCGACGTTCATCGCGGCGTACGGGGATCAGCTCGACGCCGTCGTCATCATCACGCCGCACGCTC
>JBKKCW010000200.1:0-7821 GCA_046712485.1 Candidatus Limnocylindrales bacterium | reverse complement strand
GCCCGCGCCAACGGCGACATCGTCTCGTCGCGCAAGGGGTTCCTCGATACCCGGCTGCGGGTGCAGGGTCGCGCGGCACACGCGGGCGTGGAGCCCGAAAAGGGGCGCAACGCGATCCTCGAGGCGGCCCGAATCGTCACCGATCTGCACGCGCTCAACGGCCGCTGGCCCGGGGTTACGGTCAACGTCGGCGTCATCAGCGGCGGCACCCGCCCGAACGTGGTCCCCGAGCACTGCACGCTCGAGGTCGACGTGCGTGCGACCACGCGCGATGCGCTCGAGGCTGCGGCAGCGGAAATCCGCCGGGTTGCCGAGGCCACCGAGATCGACGACACGACCGTCGCGGTTGAGATCATGGCCCGGTGGTGGCCGATGGAGAAGCTCGAACACAGCGCCCGTCTCGTCGGGCACGCCCAGGCCGTGGCCGCCGCGCTCGGCTTCGAGGTCCGGGATGCCGCCACCGGTGGCGCGTCGGACGCGAACACGACGGCCGGCATGGGCGTCCCGAGCCTCGACGGGCTGGGCCCGGTTGGTGGCAACGACCACTCGCCGGCCGAATACCTCGACGTCGATTCGATCGTGCCCCGGACGACGATGCTGGCGGGGCTGCTCCTCGCGATCGCCGCCGACCCGGTGGTGATCGGCTGGCGCACCTCGCGCGCATGACCCGCCGGCTGATCTCGTCGGGCGGTCCCTGGGAGGCCTCGGCTGGCTACAGCCGGGCTGTGGTGGTCGGTGACACGTGCTGGGTGGCGGGCACGACCGACGCCGGACCCGACGGTCGATCTGCGCACCCGGGCGATATCGGCGCCCAGACCGCGGCCACGCTGTCGATCATCGAGGCGGCCTTCACCGAGGCCGGGTTCAGCCTCTCGGACGTGGTGCGGATCCGCACGTTCGTCACCGACATGTCGCGATCCGCCGAGGTCATCGCGGTCCAGGGGGCGGCCTTGGCCTCGATCCGGCCGGCGGCCACGCTCGTCGAGGTCAGCGCCCTGATGGATCCGAGCCTGCTGGTCGAGATCGAAGCCGACGCCGTCCGCGGGTAGGCACACCGCGGTCCGTGATCTCCACGGATCGCGATTCCAGCCTGGCTGGTGTACGGGACACGCTCAAGCCTCTTTCTCCAACGTCACTGGAATCCTGTGCAAGTCCGCGGGATTCCGCTCGCGAGTTCCAGCCTCGCTAGAGAAACCGACCCGGCAGCACCGCGGTTCGTCGCCTACACCAACCTGGCTGGAATCCCGACGGCCCGGGCCGGGCTCCGCGTCCCGGCAGCGCAGCCCCTTCCACCCTTCGGTCCGCGGCCGCTGCCCGACCACTCTCCGGTCCGCAGCACCGCTGCCCGCAAGCCCCGCTGCACACGGCAACCGGTCCGCCTCGCGCCCGCGCTCTCGACGCGCCCGTGCCTGTCAGACCGCAGCAGGGCCTCAAGCTCCTCCCCGAGCGCCCTTGCCCGTCAGAGCGCGGCCTGCCGGGCACGGTTCCCGGCGGAGGACTGGGCTGTCCGGACTTCGAGTGGTATCTGCGGACTGCCGGACACCAGCTGACTGGCGACCCACACTCAGGCGGGAAGTTCGGCGATCCCGATCGCGCGCGCCACGGCAACCAGGACGACCCCACCGAGAAGCCCAACGAACAGGTTTCGGCGCCAGTAGGTGAGTGCGCCGCTGACCGCGACCGCGAGCCATCCGATGCCGACGCTGAACGACGGGGTACCCGCTACGTCCGTGATCACCATGACGGCTACCGCGGCGAGGGCGGAGAGCACCGCCGGACCGACGAGCCGCAGGTACTCGAGGGCGACGGGCGGCAGCCGCTCAATTCCCGGCGCGAGAAGGGGAAGGGCCCGGGATGGGTAGGTGACAAGGCCCATGAGGAGCGCAAGACCGACGAGCTCAACGCTCATGGCAGGCCGCCTTCCTCGTCGGGCGGGTCTGCAGCGCGGGGATGAGGGTCGGCTCCTGGCTTGAGGCGTGACCCGGGCATCGAGTACCGTTCGGCGGACCGGGGCGTCCCGAGGGCCGTTTCAGCGTCGCCTTCCCGGCGAGGAACCGCGAGCCCCAGCAGCGGACCGCCCGTGCCGCCGACGATCACCCCGATGCCGGGTCCCGCGACGAGGCTCACCGCCACGCCCAGGATCGCCCCGCCCAGCGCGGCCACGAGTTCGCGCCGGCCGGTCACGAGACCGACCGCCAAGCCGACCATGGCCGCGGGGAACACCACGTCCAGCCCGAAGCGCGCCGGGTCCGGGATCTGACCACCGACCGTCACGCCGGCAAGCGTGGCGAGGTTCCATGGGATGAACGTCGAGAGACCTGCCGCGATCCAGTACCCCCGCTCGTCCGCCCCTCCGCGTCGCTCGAAATGGGCGATAGCCAGCGCAAACGCCTCGTCGGTGAGGAGATGCGCCATCAGCGCGCGTCGGGGCCGCGGGATGGCGCGCAACCACGGCGCGAGGGCAGCCGAGTAGAGCAGGTGCCGAGCGTTGAGCAACGCCGTCAGCAGGATGACCCCCGGCCACGCCAGACCGCTGGCCACGTACCCGACGGCCGCGAACTGGGCCGCTCCGCCGAAGACGATCATGCTCATGGCCATTGCCTCGATCGGCGAGAACCCGGCATCGCGAGCGGCCAGACCGTAGACGAATCCAAACCCAAGGGCCGACACGCCGATGCCCAGCGCGCCAACGGCGAGCTCCCGGCGGCTCGCTCGGAGCGTCGCCTCGTGCGTCGTCAAGACAGCTTCGGGCACGCGGAGGAAGCGCGGCGTCTAGCGCAGGTAGGTCTTGCCGCAGGTTCCGTCGCAGACGACGTAGACGGCGTGCTTCTCGACGGCGTAACCGGCCACGTGGAGCAGCCCCGCGCAACCCTTGGTCGGGCACTTCCAGACCCACCATCGCTCGTTGCCGTCGAGTGGCGTGGTCTCGGCCGCGACTTTCGCCGCGAGATCCTCCTTGGTCGCCAGGAGCCGCTCGATCTGCTCGGCGCGTTCGGATTCGGACTCGCTCGTGTACGGATAGCTCTGGCCGACGTTGGAAGTCACGGGCCCCTCCCTGCGCGTGTCGAAGGCGAGTATGGCATGAGCCACCGTGCGCGGTCAGATCGACCGTCAGAACGCGGCCGGAAGTCCCGCGCTGCGCGGATCCGTGGCTGCCGCCAATGACCCGTCCGTGGCCGGCCCACCGTCGACAAGCTCGATCGCGTGCTCGTGCCCAAGGTTTGAATCGAACGCCGCCGCGATCGTCACCGGGTGGCCGAGAGCCTCGAGCGCCGCCCCGATCCCAGGGCGATGGCGGGACTCCAGCCGGACGTCCACTGGCGGCGAGAAATGCGTCGCCGGCTCCACGTACCAGCGGGGCGCGGTGACGGCCGTGCGGATGTCGACACCGCCGTCGACAAGCGCCGACACGAGCTGGGCATGCACCTGCGGTTGGGCGTCGCCACCCATCGATCCCGCGACCACCCAGGGCGATGGCGTGTCGTGCCGGAACAACATCCCGGGCATGAGCGTGTGGAGCGTTCGCTTGGCTGGCTCGAGGACGTTGGGGTGTGCCGGATCCAGGCTGAAATAGCCGCCACGGTTCTGGTAGTGGATCCCTGTCGCGGGATCGACGACCCCCGACCCGAACCCGAGGTAGTTCGATGCGATGAGGCTGACGGCGTTGCCCTCCCGATCCACGGCGGCCATGTACGCGGTTCCGCCTCCGCGCGGATTGGTCGCCGATGCGGGCCGCCCGGCGCGAGCCGGATCGATTCGATCGGCCATCACCTGGACGTGATCGGAGCTGAGCAACGCCGCAACTGGCACGTCGCGAAATGCCGGGTCGGTCAGATGGGCGTCACGGTCGGCCATGGCGAGCTTCGCCGCCTCGATCCCGAGATGGATCCAGGCGGGATCCGTGACGCCGTCCGGTCCGAAGGCCGTCGCCCTGGGCGGCTCGAACCGGGCAAGAATGGCGAGCAGCTCGAGCGCCACCACGCCCGAGCTGTTGGGCGGGTGCGTCGTGACCCGGACGCCTCGATAGTCGATCGAGATCGGATCGCCCCAATCCGACCGATGCGCTGCAAGATCGGCGCTGGAAATTGGCGATCCGGCGGCAGCATGGCCGCGCGCCTGCCGCTCCGCGAGGTCGCCTTCATAGAACACATCGAGTCCCTCACGCCCGAGCGTCTCGAGCGTCGACGCCAGGGCGGGTAGCCGGACGCGCTCGCCGGGTCGCCATGCACGCGCGAGCGGCCGATACGTCGAGAAGAAGCCGGCGTCACCGCCGATCGACTCGGCGACGATCGGTGCCGATTCCTCGACCGCACCGATAAAGCTGTCCCACGCCGGAAAACCGTCGCGCGCCAGCTCGATCGCGGGCGCCAGGATCGTCTCGATCGACAGACGGCCGAAGCGCCGATGGGCATCACCCCACGATCGGACCGCCCCAGGAACAGTGATCGAGTGCGGCCCGCGGAGCGGCATCCGGTCCAGGCCGCCCTCCCGCAGCCGCGCGGCATCCATCGACGCGGCCGAGCGCCCGGAGCCGTTGAGGGCCAACTGTCGACCCGTCGACGCGTCCCAGATCAGCCAGAATGCGTCGCCACCGACACCGCACCCGTGGGGCGCGACCACGGCGAGGACCGCGTTGGTGGCAATGGCCGCATCAACCGCCGAGCCACCGGCGCGCAGGATGGATACCCCGGCCGTGCTGGCGAGGTGGTGTGGCGCGACGACCGCACCGCGTGCTCCGCGCACCATGGGGACCGGAGCCCACGGATGCCCCACGGTCACGACTCCTCCCCGTCGAGGACTGCCGGTGCCGAGGGCGCTCCGACGCCATGCTCGTGGCGGCGCAGCTGGGCGAGCGGCAGCAGGGCGACGAGCAGCAGGACCATGGTCGCGATCAGCAGTCCGTCGATCCCGCGCAGGTCCGCCGCGAGCCCGCCGATCAATGCTCCGGTGATCTGCCCGACCGCCAGGAAGACGCCGTACAGACCCATGATCGCGCCGCGGTCCTCGGGGAACCGCTCGGAGATGTCGGCGAGCAACCCGAGCGCCGCCGGGGTCGCTCCGGCCAGCACGAACAACCCGAAGAGCGCCGCCAGAACTCCGCCAATTGGCACGAGCGGCGAGATCCAGGCTCCGTGGTTGATCGCGAGCCCGCCCAGCACGAGGACGCCGCCCCCCAGGATTCCGTACAGGATGATCGTCGTCCGTCGGAGACGCCCGAACCGGTTGCCCCAGTAGATGAGGCCGACCGCAAAGATGACACCGATGACGACTGCCGCCAGCGAGATCTGGATGGCACTGAACCCCTGGAGCAGAAATTGGTCGGGGAAGCGTGGATCGGCCTTGGAGAACTGGAAGATGGACTGGCTGAACCACAGCCCGATCGACGCGTTGACCGCGATCCAGGTCGGCGCCAGGAGCCAGACATGCGAGCTCGCCAGGAGCACGCGGTAGCGGTCGAAGTTCAACGCCAGCCCGGTTTCCTCCCGTGCCGCGGCCCGGCCCTCCGCGTCGTGGTCCTCCACGCCGTAGCGATAGATCAGGTACGACACGCCATAGAACACGGCGTTGAGGAAGAACGCCGCCGGTCCCAGAAGCGCGAAGAGCAGCGGTGCGACAGCGAACGCGGCACCAATGCCTGCCAGCGTGACACCCTCGAACCGAGCCGCCGCCTTGCCCCGGAGCAGCTCGTTGCCTGCGGTGACCGCGGCGATGTAGCCAAGGATCGATGGCACGCTGGCCGCCGTCGAGGCGCCTTCGAGCAGACGCGTGCCGCCGAGCACGACAAGGTTCGTCGTCAGCGCGGTCAGGACGACCGCGACCGCCCCGAAGGCCGGTCCAAAGAGCATCACCCGATGGTGACCGAGCCGATCCGAGATGACGCCGAACAGCGGGGACAGGACGAGCTCGGCCAGGTAGAAGGACGCGTGCAGGAGCGCCAGGGTGGACGCCGCGACCTCCTGGCCCCCGTGTTCGGGGAGCTTGGCAAGGTAGGCGGCGAGCATCGCGCCGGTTAGCCCGGTGCTGAAACGGAGCGTGAAGGTCCCGGCCAGGACCGCGATGAGCGATCGTTCCACCGCGGAATCCTAGCGGCTCGGCGCGGCGTGGGCGCCGCTCCCCGGCTGGACCCGCCCCGTATCATGCCCGCAACGCCCAGGCCGGCTGTCAGGAGGGCCAGACTTGACCCGCGTCGCGATCATCACCGATTCCGCGTCAGACCTGGACCCGGCGGAGGCGGCTGCCGCCGGTATCGGGATCGTCCCACTCCTGGTCAACTTCGGGAACCAGAGCTTCAGGGCCGGGGTCGAGCTCTCGACCGCGGACTTCTGGGCCCGGATGGTCGCCCCGGATGCGCCCTTTCCAACGACCGCCGCATCCTCGCCGGGCGAGTTCAAGGACGCCTATGAGGCGGCCTTTGCGGGCGGCGCGGACGCCATCGTGTCGATCCACGTCGCGGGGACGTTGTCGGGGACGATCAAGAGCGCCCAGATCGCGCGGGACATGCTGCCCGACCGCGAAATCCATGTCATCGATTCGCTCGGAGCATCGATGGCCGAGGGGATCCTGGCCCACATGGCGGTCGAGCTCGCCGCGGAGGGCCGATCGGCCGCGGAGATCGCCGAGATCCTGGAGGCGCGGGCGCCGGACATGGTCATGTTCGTGGCGCTCGAGACGCTCGAATACCTGCGCAAGGGTGGCCGGATCAGTGGCGCGCAAGCGGCGATCGGCACGTTGCTCTCGGTCAAGCCGATCATCGTCGTCAAGCACGGCGTGGTCGAGACCGGTGATCGGGTTCGCACGCGGTCGAAGGCACGCGAGCGGTTGATCGAGATGGTCATCGAACGCCCCGTCGAGCGCCTCGCGGTCCTCCACACGATCAGCCCGGACGTCGAGACATTCCGCGACCAGCTCGTCGCCCAGGTGCCCGACGGTCCGTCCCTGGCGGAGGTGCCGATCGCCCTGGTCGGGCCGTCGGTCGGCCCGCACCTTGGGCCGGGCTGCGTCGGCGCGGTGGCGCTCTATCGGAGTTAGCGAGGGGGTTCCGGGCCCCCTGGCCCCGGGACCGGCCGGTTGGATCGGGCCTCCGGTTCGGTTGCACTATGGTTGCCGTCGCATTGCGACCCGGTACCTTTGGCAGGCTGTTCGTAACGTCTCCACGGCTATACTCGGGGCCATGAATCTGTTGCGTGACGTGATCCGTCGCGCCCCGTCGGGTCGTCCGGGAGATGACCCAAACCGCGTGGCGGCGTTCGACCGCCCGGCACAGAGGTTCTTCCTCACATGACTACCGAACCGATCGCCGCGCCGATCAACGCGTGGCAGGTCGCTCAACGCCAGTTCGATCTTGCCGCCGAGCGCCTCGGCATGGACCAGGGCATGCGCCGCGTGCTGCGCGAGCCGCGCCGCGAGCTGACGGTGCACTTCCCCGTGACCATGGACGACGGCACTGTCCAGGTGTTCACAGGCTACCGAGTCCAGCACAACCTGGGCCGCGGTCCGGCCAAGGGCGGCTTGCGCTACCACCAGGACGTGACCCTTGACGAGGTCAAGGCCCTCGCCATGTGGATGACCTGGAAATGCGCGGTCGTTGGCATCCCGTATGGCGGCGGCAAGGGCGGCGTCATCGTCGATCCCAAGAAGCTCAGCATGAAGGAGGTCGAGGGCCTGACCCGCCGGTTCGCGACCGAGATCGAGGTCCTTATCGGCCCGGAGCGCGACATCCCGGCCCCGGATGTCAATACGAACGCCCAGGTCATGGCCCTCGCCATGTGGATGACCTGGAAATGCGCGGTCGTCGGCATCCCGTACGGCGGCGGCAAGGGC
>JBKKCW010000199.1:0-4202 GCA_046712485.1 Candidatus Limnocylindrales bacterium | reverse complement strand
AAGACAAGCCTCCAGCTCGTCGTCACCACCGCCGGCGACAACCCCAACTACGACCATGCCGACTGGGCCGACGCACGGCTGACCTGCAGCTGAGGTTCGAGACGGGGGCAGCAACATCGACCGCTGGTGTGCCCCTATCATTTCGGGGACGGACCGATCGACAGGCCCAGGCACCGCGGGACGGGTCGGTCCTGGAGGAGGCGGATCGATGGACCCCCGACGGATTCGAATCCTGCTTGGCCCAGGCATCGCCGCCGCGCTGCTGGCGATGCTCCTTGCGGCACCGGTGGCGGCCGCCGAGTGCGCCCTGACAGCACCCGCCGCCGTCAACGTCGGGAATCCGTTGACGATCGAAGGCGCAGGGTTTCCGGCCAGCACAAGCGTCGACATCGAGCTGTCGATCGACGGGACTGCCGTTGATTCCTTCACCCAGCAGAGCGATGCCAGCGGGAACCTGTCGATCAGCCTGACGCCCGAGGATGCCGACCTCGGCACGACCCGGGTGGTGGCCACCGCTGGCTCCACGTGCACAGCGGAGGTGACATATGTCGTGCTGGCTGCCGGGGAGACGTTGCCGCCAACGGCCGAGCCCGAGGGCAACGCGGGCGCCAGCCCCACCGCCCCGCGGACCGACGCCAGCGGTATCACCGACGGCACGAAGGTCACGAACGGGATCACTGCGGCACTGGCGATCGTGCTGCTTGCAATCGGCGCCGCCGGGCTGGTTTCGACGCGGTCGAGGCACAACCGCTAGGACGGCTGGCACGCGAGAGGCGACGTGACGCGGCTCGACCGAGCGTCGCGGGACCGGATCAAGCGCCGGATCGGCGACGTACGCGGTTCGAGCCAGCGTCCCGGTTCATCGATCGGGGCCGCCGGCTCGGCCGCTGACGCCGGCCCGATCGCACTCGGATCTCGGCGCGAGCTGTGGCGAGACGTGTCAGCGCTCCTGGTCGTCGCCGGCGCGGGCCTGCTCGTGATGCTGGTCGTCGTCGAGCCGACGCCTCCTGCGGGCGCGGTCCTGGAGGTCACGGCCACATCGGGGCCGTCCACCGCCTCCGTGAGCTCCGTTCCCGCCACGCCGGCCCCGAGGGTCATGGCACCGTCCCTGTCCTCGGCACCGTCCTCGGTACCGTCACCGAATGCGACCCCGTCACCGAATGAGACCCCAGCGCCAACGACGACCGCGGCGCCAACGACGACCGCGCGACCCACCAGCGACAGGATGGCAGTTCTGGACCCTTGCCCCGGAAAGCCCCGCTGCTACGTCTACACGGTCCGTCGCGGCGACAACCTGGTGAGCATCGCCAACTGGTTCGGCATCCCGTACGACCTGGTCCTCGCGCTCAACCCGCAGTTGACGGACCCGACGACGTTGCACGCGGGTGACCGCATCATGCTGCCACCGCCGCGTCGATAGGTCAGCCGGCCGGACCCTGTTCGACGGTCTCGACACGTCGCGCGCCGTCGACCGTCTCGATGTCCACGACGGTCCAGGTGTCGTTGTTCGACTCGTCGCTCTCGGCGACGTGCCCGGCCGGGTCCGCGATCGCGCGTAGCCGGTACCGGCCATCCGGGACGCCGGTTATCTCGATCGTCTGGTCGAGGAGATACCACTGGTACTCGTCGCCCCAGCCGACCGATAAGCCCATCGCGATGTCCCGATCGAAGCGCGTGCCGCACTCGTGCGCGCCATGGGCGGCCGCCCCCGGCGCCCTCGGCAGCGTCGTCCGGTATGCGACGTTGTCGAAGAAGCAGAAACCCGACTTGACGAGCCCACCGACGATCTCGCCGTCAATCGTTTCGAGCTGGTGCGCTTCGGCGCCGACCACGTGCCAGTGATCGTGGCCATCGCCGCCAAAGACCAGCCGGGCTGGCAGAGGGCGCTCGGAGTAGCCACCGGCCCCATCCTCGACTCGCTGGACGACCTCCCAGTCCTCCGTGAAAGGAAATGGCCGGTGCGCCGCGACAAGCAGTGGGCCGTCACCAACGTTCACGAGCGTGGCCGAGAAGCGCAGGAACGTCCGCCCGGTCTCGTCCTGGCCAATCAGCAGGCTGGCCAGTGGCGCCATGCCAAGGTCGGGATAGCTAGGGTCGACGGGCGCGGCGAGCGGCGGCGGAGGCGGGCCCGAGACCCGGGACCAAACGAGCACGGACGCGACGACGACCGCCAGCACTGTCAGCCCAACGATCAACGTGAGCCGTCGCCGGCGTGACGGCGCAACGATGTTCGGGCTGGTCACCGCCAAACGATAGGCGCAACGGCCACGAAGGCGCTCGCGTGGGGGTTGGTTGCCTAGCCGGACCCCGACAGTGCACCGAGGTGCTCGGTCAGCCGCAGGTTCTCGCGGTAGTCGATCGGCACCTCGACCAGCGAGGGTCCATCGGTCTCGAGCGCCCCCATCAGGGTCGGGTACAAGTCCGCGCTCGATTCCGGCCGGAAGGCGGCGATGCCGAACGACCGGGCGTAGTCGACGAAATCGGGGTTGCCGAACGCCACCCCAAAGGGTTGTCCGAACTCGTTGCGCTGCTTCCAGTCGATCAGCCCGTAGCCGTCGTCCCGCCAGACGACGACGGTCACGTTGGCCCCGATCCGCTTCGCGGTCTCCAGCTCCTGGCTGTTCATCAGGAAGCCGCCGTCGCCGCACAACGCGACCACTCGCCGGTCGGGGTGGACGAGCTTCGCGGCGATGGCGCCCGGCAGCGCGATCCCCATCGCGGCCAGGCCATTCGAGATGATCACGGTATTCGGCTCGTACGCCTGGTAGAGGCGGGCGATCCAGATCTTGTGCGCGCCGACGTCGGACACGACGATGTCGGACGGGCCCAGGGCGCGCCGCAGGTCCGCGATCGCTCGTTGCGGCTTGATCGGCCAGCCATCATCCGCTTCGTACGCCCGCAGATCCTCGAGCAACGACGTTCGCAGGTCGGCGTGGACGAGGATCTCGCGGGCCTCGTGTCGCTCGGTCGCACTCCGTCCGCCGATGCCGTGTGGCTGGACCTCCGCCAGCAGCCGCCGCAGTGAGCCGTCTATGTCGCCGATCAGCTCGACCTCTGGCCGATAGGCCGCATCGACCTCCGCTGGCTGCGTGTCGATATGCACGATCCGGTGGGCACGGCTGGGGTTCCACAACGCCGGGCCGTACTCGACCGAGTCGTAGCCGATGGCGACCACGAGATCCGCCCGGTCGAACCCCGACAGGACGTGGTCGCGCGCCTGGAGCCCCACGGCCATCAGCGACAGGTGCGAACGGTCGTCCATCGCCCCCTTGCCCATGAACGTGACGGCCACCGGGACGTGGAGACCGCGCGCGAAGGCGCGGAGTGCGTCGGAGGCATTGCGTCGCAGCACGCCGTTGCCGGCAAGCACGATCGGCCGCTCCGACTCGGCAAGCAGGCGCGCAGCGTGCGCGATGGCGTCGTCTGACGGTTCGGGGAGATAGGCGTGGCCCGGGACGAGTGGCCGCACGTCTCCTTCGGGCAGGGTCGCGCCGGCGAGGTCCTCGGGCAGCTCGATATGCGTCGGCCCGGGCTTCTCGAGCATCGCCACTCGGAATGCCTTGCGCAGGATCTCGGGCACAGCGTCGACCCGTCCGACACGGGTGTTCCACTTGGTCACCGGCTCGAACATCCTGACGATGTCGACGACCTGGTGCGCCTCCTTGTAGAGCTTGTCGGACGATGCCTGCCCGGTGATCGCGACCATCGGCGCCCGATCGAGGAACGCATCCGCGACTCCGGTCAGCAGGTTGGTGGCACCGGGGCCCAGGGTCGCGAGGGCCACGGCCGCTCGCCCGGTGAGACGCCCGTGAACGTCCGCCATGAACGCGGCGCCCTGCTCGTGCCGTGTGGTCACGTGGCGAACCGTGTCCGACCGCGACAAGGCGTCGAGCACCGCCATCGTCTCCTCGCCGGGAACGGAGAAGACCCATTGGCAGCCTTCGGCCTCGAGGCATTCGACGATCAGGCCGGCGGTCGTCCGTGCGGTCGGGTCGCGCTTCGTCACGACGCGAGTGTAGTCAGACCGCCCGCGGCAGCGCGTCAGTCTGCCGCTTCGACCGCTTCGACCGCTTCGTCCGCTTCGCTTGCCCGACCGCGACCGCTTTCCGCCAGCCGCTCGTCGTACCGGCGGTCGCGCCAGGCGAGGGCCGCCTTGAGCCCGTCACGCCGGACGATCTCGTCCCACTCACGCTGTTCGGGCG
>JBKKCW010000198.1:0-2837 GCA_046712485.1 Candidatus Limnocylindrales bacterium | reverse complement strand
CTTGTCGAGCTGGTTCCATGCGGCCCGCGGTGATCGCGAAGGGGATCCGTATTGGCTGTATGCGCTGAGCAACGCCGGGTCGTTGACAGCCCTCCTCGCGTACCCGCTCCTGATCGAGCCGCGCATCGGTCTGGGAGCGCAGCGTGGGTTGTGGACAATCGGCTACGCGGCGCTCGTGGTCCTCATTGCTTCGGCGGCGCTGCGGGCGCTCCCGGACCTCTCGGCTCGCCGCCGCGAAACGGTTGTGGCGCCCGAGCTTCCCATTGGATTGCCGAACACGGCGGAGTCCAGGACCGCTGGCACACCGATCGACTGGCCGCGCCGTTTGCGCTGGCTGCTCCTCGCGGCCGTGCCGTCCGGCCTGCTCACGGCGGTGACCAACTTCATCGCGACGGATCTCGTCTCGGCGCCGTTGCTCTGGGTCATTCCGCTCGCGATCTACCTCGCCTCATTTGTCATCGCGTTCTCGCCCCGAGGGGCTCGTGCAGTCAGGGTTGCTGCCGCGTCGGTTCCGGCGGCCGTCACGTTGATGTGGGTGCCATACGGAGCCACTGGCTACTGGCCAATTCTTGCGGTCCTGGCGGTGGAGCTTGTCTGTTTTGCCCTCATCGCGACCGGTCTCCACGGCCGTCTGGCAATGGATCGGCCGGATCCGGCTCACCTCACCGAGTTCTACCTGCTTCTCTCGACCGGCGGCGCACTGGCATCTGCCTTTGTGGCCCTTCTCGCGCCAACCATCTTCCCCGACGTCTGGGAGTACCCGATCCTGCTGGTTGGCGCGTTGGCGGCACTTGCCCTTGCCGCAAGCAGTCCGTCGGCGCCTGCCACCCGGCGCGGGGGACTTGATTTCGGCCCGTTCTTCCGCGGCTTCGGTGGTCGAATGGCTCCGTTCGCCCTCGGGGCAATTGTCCTCGTTGCGCTCCTGGTGGCAGGCGGTATCCAGCTCGTCGAGCCACTCATCTGGCTCGCGATCGGCGGGGCGCTGCTCGCATTTGGAGGTCGCCCCTGGTTCCTGGTGTTGGGGTCGGCCATCGTCCTGTCGCTTGCCACACTCGTCCCAACGCTGTCAGCAGAGTTTCGCGCCCGCAGCTTCTTTGGCGTCACCGAAGTCATCGAGCGCGACGGAATGACCATGCTCATGAGCGGCACCACGCTCCACGGGGCGCAGTACATGGATCCCGCGCGACGTCGGACGCCGGCGATCTATTACGGCCGAAGTGGCCCTGTTGGGGACGTCTTTGCGGTTGGCTCGGAGGCATCAGCCGTGCGACCTCGGAATGTCGCGATCGTTGGGCTGGGCGCCGGTGCGCTCTCTGCCTACAAGGACAACTGGACCTCGATGACCTACTTCGAGATCGATCCGGTCGTCGTCAGGGTAGCCAGCGATCCGCGCTTTTTCACATTCCTGTCAGATGCGCCGGGTGCACCAAAGATTGTCCTTGGAGACGCCCGTCTGTCGCTCGCCGATGAACCGGACGGTGTCTACGATCTGCTTGTCCTCGACGCCTTTTCGAGCGACGCCATCCCGGTCCATCTCCTGACGATCGAAGCAGTTCGCGACGAGCTGCGGGTCCTCAAACCGGGCGGGATGGTGGTATTCCACGTTTCGAACCGCTACTACGACCTTGAGCCTGCCATCTCGGCAGCTCTGCACGAGCTTGGCCTGTCAACCATGCAGCGAGGCGGTGGTCAGGCGGACGGACCGCAGGACGATTTCAGCCTTCCCACCAGCTGGCTGGCGGCATCCACGGATGCCGACGCCATCCAGGCCCTTAGGGCGCGAGGCTGGATCGAGGCGAGGGTGGGCGACCGCCCGTTCACCGATGATTACGCTGATCTGCTCTCGTACCTCAAGCTCGGGTTCTAGTTCGGCTTCCAGCCGGCGGTTGCTCCCGCAACCAAATCGGCGGTCGGTGCTAGAGTCTGACGCGTGACCCCCACCACGCTTGACGCGGAGCCTGCCTGTCCGGGCGAGGAGCAGCGTCGATCGTCCCCGACCCACGCCGGAGCGCCTGCCCACCCGGTCGTGCGCGCGGAACGGCGCCGGGTGTCCGATATCTCCGAAGTCGCTTGGGATGCGCTCGCTGATCGAACGCCGTGGGCCACCCCGTTCTCGCGATGGGCGTTTCAGCGGGCATGGTGGGACGCGTTCAGGGAGAACGCTCACGAGGAGACCCTGCTCGTGTGCGGAGACGGTCCCGACGGCGACACGCCCGTGGCGATCGTGCCGCTGATGCATCGCCACGAGGTCGAGCCGACAGACGCCCTGACGCACACGACGATGCGCCACGGCGCGACGTTGCCGCTGACGCCGGTTGAGCCGACGGCGACGGCCGTGTTCTTTGGTGCCTCGTACCACGCCGACTACGCGACCATCCTGTCCGCGCCCGAAGACCTGCCCGCGGTGGCGGAGGCGCTCGCTGATCACCTTTCGGACACAACGGGTCGGCACCCGTGGGACGTGGTCGACCTGCGCCGCCTGCGCTGTGGCGACCCTGCCTCGGATGCGCTCGCCCTCGCCTTTGGCGGCCGGGAGATGAGCCAAGGCTGGACCCTCAATGTCGAGCGCGAGGACGTCTGCCCGGTGGTGACCCTGCCCGAAGGGACGGATCTCGACGGATACCTGGCGACCCTGGGCAAGAAACAACGTCACGAGATCCGTCGCAAGGTCCGACGAGTCGAGGGCGTCGGCGGGCTGCGGTTCGATGACTCAGCCGATCCGCTTGCCGAGCTCGACGCGTTCATCGACTTGCACCAGAAACGCTGGGGGGAGCTCGGCCTGTTTCCTGACACGCCAGGCGGCGCCCAGAGCCGGGTGTTCGTCCGCCGGCTGTTCG
>JBKKCW010000197.1:0-2599 GCA_046712485.1 Candidatus Limnocylindrales bacterium | reverse complement strand
ACAAGCTCGATGATCCGAATCTCGTCGTCGGTCAGGTGCTGGCCATCCCGGGCGCCATGGGCAAGGCCATTCCAGTTCCCAAGGAGCGCGATCGCTCGTCATCGGGCGGCGGCGGTGGGAGCAACAGCGGCGGCAGCTCGTCCCGGGCACCGGTCACCTACAGCGGCGGGGCGTTCAGCTGGCCGGTCTCCGGTGGCGGCAACTACATCAGCCAGTACTACCGCTCGGGTCACTACGGTCTCGACATCGCGGCCGACTACGGCAGCTCGGTTCGAGCGGCGGCCGGCGGCACCGTCATCTTCGCCGGCTGGAAGGGCAATGGCGGGGGTTACCAGGTGTGGGTCGCCCACGGCTCTGGGCTCTACAGCACGTACAACCACATGTCCGCCATCTCGGTGGGGAGCGGCCAGCATGTCACCAAGGGGCAGCAGGTGGGTCGCATCGGGCAGTCCGGTCGCACTACCGGCCCGCACCTCCACTTCGAGGTCTGGCGCGGCGCCATCTGGAACGGCGGCTCAAGAGTTAACCCGCTGGCATATTTGTAGCCCGCCGTCGAGCCCGCGCCGCCGGACAAGCACGGGCTTGACTGGCCTGCACAACCACCCGTGCGAGAATTGGTTGGATGTTCCTTGACCGCGTGAAGATCTGGGTCCACGCCGGCGCTGGTGGCGATGGGGCCGCGACCTTCCGCCAGGAGGCGCACGTCCCGCGCGGAGGCCCCGATGGTGGGGACGGCGGCCGAGGCGGGTCGATCTACCTGCGAGTCGACGCGGGCCAAACCACGCTTCGCGACTTCCAGCAGAAGCGCCACTACCGGGCGACCTCCGGTGGCCGTGGCACCCGGGCCCGCCGTCATGGGCGTGCCGGTGACGACCTTGTGCTCGACGTGCCACCCGGCACGGCCGTGTACGCCGACGACACCGGCGAGCTCCTGGCGGATCTCGTTGCCGTTGGCCAGACGGCGCTCGTGGCCAAGGGAGGTCGTGGCGGTCTCGGGAATACGCACTTCAAGACCTCGACCCACCAGGCGCCAAAGCACGCCCAGAAGGGCGAGCCCGGAGTCGAAGCGTGGCTCCGGCTCGAGCTCCGGTTGATCGCGGACATCGGTCTCGTTGGATTGCCGAATGCGGGCAAGTCCACGCTCCTCGCCGCGCTGACCGCCGCGCAACCAAGGATCGCCGACTACCCGTTCACGACGCTCGAGCCCAACCTCGGGGTGATGGACCTCGCCGGTGGCGACGAGCGCCGACCGACGGTCGCCGATGTGCCGGGTCTCATCGAAGGCGCGAGCAGCGGAGCGGGGCTCGGTCACGCCTTCCTGCGCCATGTCGAGCGCACCCGGATCCTCGTCCACGTGATCGACGGCGCGTCCCGCGATCCGGAGTGGGACTATGACGTCGTCCGCGAGGAGCTGCGCGCACACGACCCGGCGCTGCTCGCCAAGCCGATGCTGGTCACATTCAACAAGGTGGACCAACAGGCGGCCCAGGCCGCATGGCCGGCCTTCCAGCGTGCCCGTGCCAAGGAGCACGTGGCCGCCTTGGCCATCTCCGCCGAGCACGGCGAGGGCCTCGACTCGTTCCGGCTGGCCATTGCCGACCTGCTCCCCGACGCGGCCGAGCTCGCCGAGCCACCCGAGCCAGCGGGCGTCGTGGTCCACCGCATCGAGGCCATGACGGATGGCTTCAGCATCGATCGCGACTCGGACGGGGTCATCCGGGTCCGCGGCAGGAAGATCGAGCGGACCGCCGCGCAGACCAACTTCGACGTCGAGGAATCGGCCGAACGGTTCCAGCGCGAGCTGGCCAGGCAGGGGATCGATCGCGAGCTGCGCCGCGCGGGAATCGAGGCCGGCGACCCGGTCCGGATCGGTGCAGTCGAGCTCGAATGGGAGGCGCAGCCCTGGGAACGCGTGTGACCGCCGGCCCCGTTCCGGTCACGCCAGGCACGCTCGGCGTGTTCGGCGGCACGTTCGACCCGATCCACCTCGCGCATCTCGCCGTCGCCCAGGAAGCGGCGGAGACGCTCGGTCTCGAGCGCGTGCTCTTCATCCCCGCGGGTCAGCCGCCGCACAAGCCGGACCGGGAGATCACGGCCGCCGCCGATCGCCTCGCCATGGTCGAGCTGGCCATTGCCGGGAACGAGCGGTTTGCCGTCGACCGCCTGGAGGTCGATCGCGAGGGCCCCTCGTACACGGTCGATACGCTCGAGGCGCTGGACGGGGGACGCGGCGTCGCGGGCGGCACGCCAGCGCTCACGTTGATCCTCTCGTCGGAGGCGTTCCTCGGACTGCCATCGTGGCGCTCCCCGCGCCGGATCCTCGAGCTCGCTTGCCTCGCGGTCGCGCCGCGGGAAGGGTATCCACCCGCCACCCCGGCCTTCATGGCCGAGGCCTTCGCCGCGTTTCGGGACCGCGTGACCTACCTCGACGGGCCACGGATCCGGCTCTCGGCGTCCGAATTGCGGGCGCGTGCGGGGGCCGGCCGGTCGCTGCGCTATCTCGTGCCAGATGCGGTCGCTGCCTATATCGACGACCATGCCCTGTATCGCAATCCACGGAGGAACGTCGAAACGTGACCGATCCCATCCCCAGCGAGAC
>JBKKCW010000196.1:0-13775 GCA_046712485.1 Candidatus Limnocylindrales bacterium | reverse complement strand
TCGGCCCGCGGCAGGTGGAGGCGCTGGCCGAGCTCGGCGCGAGCCCGTCCAGCGAGGAGCCGGCCGGCGCGCTCGGCGGGCGCCACGGCAGCGCCGCGATCGCCGGTCTGGTGCGGCGTGGTCTTGTCGAAAGCGAGGTGCGCGAACGGCCGCGGCGGCCATTGGCTGCCCGACCCGCGGGCCGGCGCGGCGGTCGTCCGCCGTCGAGCGAGCTGTTGCCGGGCCAGGCGGATGCGGTCGAGCGGATCCGCCGCGCCGTCGAGGCACGGAGCCCGCGTCCGCTGCTCCTCGATGGGGTGACCGGCTCGGGCAAGACCGCGATCTACGTTGAGGCCATCGCGGCGTCTCTGGAGGTCAGCCGGCCCGCGCTCGTCCTCGTCCCCGAGATCGCACTCGCGCTTCCCCTGGTGGATCGGCTGCGACGGGACCTCGATGCTCGGATCGCGCTGCTCCACTCAGGGCTCGGAGACGGCGAGCGGGCCGACGAATGGCGGCGGATCCGGGCAGGGGACGTGGACATCGTCGTCGGAACACGACTCGCGGTCGTGGCACCGCTCGCCGATATCGGTCTGGTGATCGTCGACGAGGAACACGACGCGGCCTATAAGAGCGACCGGACGCCACGTCTCCAGGCCCGCGACTGCGCGATCCGCCTGGCTGAGCTGGCCGGAGCCGCGCTCGTCCTGGGCTCCGCGACGCCGGCCGTTGACAGCGTCGGGCGGGCGAGGATGGGCGAATACGACCGGGTCCTCCTGCCGATCCGGCCGGTCGGCACACCGCCGACCGTCGAGGTCGTCGATCTTCGCGAGGAGTTGGCGGCTGGCCAGCGGGGGCTCCTGTCCCGCGCCCTCGTGACGGCGCTCGGGGACCTCGACACGGCCGGGGGAGCCCAGGCGATCCTGGTCCTCAACCGGCGCGGCACGGCGTCGGTTGTCTTGTGTCGCGACTGCGGCAACGTCCAGGCTTGTCCGGACTGTGAGCGGCCGCTCGTCTACCACCAGGCGGGGACCACGCTCCGCTGCCACCACTGTGGGCGAGCCACGCCGCTCGCGTCGCGGTGCCCCGCCTGTGGCTCGCCCCGCATCCGGTACCTGGGGGGCGGCACCGAACGGCTCGAGCGCGAGGTCCGCGACACGTTTCCGGGGCTCCGCGTCGGGCGACTCGATCGCGACGTCGTCGAGCGCAAGGGGGCCGCGGAGCGAATCGTCGATTCGTTCGCCACGGGTCAGCTCAACGTCCTGGTCGGTACCAGCCTCGTGGCCAAGGGCCTCGATGTCCCAACGGTGACGCTGGCCGCCATCGTGTCGTCCGATGTCGCCCTCAACCTCCCTGACGAGCGCGCCGCAGAACGGACGTACCAGCTCCTCGTCCAGGCAATCGGGCGCGCGGGCCGGGGTGACCGACCGGGCCGGGCCATCGTTCAGACCTACCAGCCGGACCACCCCGCGATCGTGGCGGCCGCATCGGGTGAACAAGCGGCGTTCTACGACGCGGAGCTGGCCCTCAGGGAGCGGTTCGGCTCGCCGCCATACGGTCGCCTTGTCAAGCTGACGGTCGGCCTCGCCGATGGGGCTGCCGCCGAGCGGGAGGCGGCCGCGCAGGCCGAACGGCTTCGACGATTGGCCACCGTCCGCGGCGCCCGGGTCCAGGTCGCCGGGCCGGCGCCCGCCTATATCGCCCGTCGTGCGGATCGCTGGCGCTGGAACGTGGTCCTGCGCGGCGACGATCCGGTGGCGCTGCTCGATGGCGGGCTCGACGCGCCCTGGTCGATCGACGTGGACCCCGAATCGCTGCTCTGATTCGGCGCGTGTCGGTTTCCGGCGCAGGGTGTTCGCGAGCCGGACGAGCCCGGGCGGGCATGAGCGCGTCGCGCCGTATACTCCGCGAGGTATGAGCGTTCGTCCGATCGTCCTCCTCGGTGACCCACGTCTTCGACTCAAGGGCAAACCCGTCGACAGCTTTGGCAAGTACCTCCACGGCTTGCTCGACGATCTCGCCCACACGATGCGCGATGCGCCCGGCGTTGGGCTCGCCGCTCCGCAACTTGGCGAGGCCATGCAGGCGTGCGTGGTCGAGGTCGAGAACCAGCTGTATGAGCTGGTGAACCCGCGGATCGTGCGCTCCACGGGCGATGATCGCGATCTCGAGGGGTGCCTCTCGATCCCGGGCTACGTGGCGTACGTCACGCGGCGAGAACGGGTCTGGGTCGTCGCACAGGATCGCCACGGCAAGCGGATCAAGGTGTCTGGTAGCGGACTCCTCGGTCGCGCGCTCCAGCACGAGCTCGATCATCTCGACGGCAAGCTCTACATCGACTATCTCGACTCCATGGACGAGCTGATGGCCGTCGGCGGGGGCGGTGACGAGACCGAAGCCGCCGAGGAGCGAGCGCCGGCGCTCGCGTGACGCCCGAGGGGGGCTCGCCCGTGGGGTCGGTCAGGACGATCTTCTTCGGGTCTGGCGCATTCGCGGTCCCGATCCTCGACGCACTCAGGACGGTGCCGGCCGTTGCGCTCGTGGGGGTCGTCACGCCGCCGGATCGGCCGGCTGGCCGGCGAGTCGAACCGACGCCGGTTCCCGTCGCGCGTCGCGCTCGCACCCTCGGATTGCCGCTTCTCCAACCCGTGCGACTGCGCGCCCCGGAGGCCGTCGCCGAGGTTGCCGGCCTCGGGCCCGCCCTCGGCGTGCTCGCGGACTACGGCCAGATCGTCCCGTCATCCGTGCTCGAGATCCCGGTCCACGGGATCCTCAACGTCCATCCCTCCGCCCTGCCTCGGCACCGTGGAGCGACGCCCATCGCGGCGACGATCGCGGCCGGCGACACGTCCGCAGCGGTCACCCTCATCCGGATGGACGAGGGACTCGACACGGGCCCGATCGTCGCGCAGGAGGCCTGGGCTCTCGATGGACGAGAGACGGCCGAGACGCTCGAGACGGAGGCGGCCAACCGGAGCGCCGACCTGCTCCGTCGAACGCTGCCTGCGTGGCTGGGGGGATCGATCCAGGCGGTGCCCCAGGCAACGACCGGTGTGACGCTCACGAGGCCGCTCCGCAGGGAGGATGGCCGGCTCGACCCGTCGCTGTCCGCGCCGGAGCTCGAGCGGCGTGTCAGGGCACACGTTCCGTGGCCGGGCAGCTTCGTCGATACGGACCTCGGTCGCCTGATCATCCACGAGACCGAGGTGGTGGCGGGCCATCCTGGTGACGCCCCGGGCCGGCTGGTGGCCGATGAGGACGGGCTGGCGCTCACCACGACCGACGGACGGCTCCGTCTCCGGCGTGCGCAGCTGGCCGGTCGGCGACCGATGGATGTGCCGTCGCTTCGTCGCGGCGCACCCGAGCTGGTCGGCCAGACGGTCGGGCTGCGCTAGGATCGTGACCATGGATCTCGCTTTCGCGCCGGCCGAAACGGAGCGGCCCGGGCTATCGGGCCTGACCCCGGATGATCTGGCGGCGTGGCTGACTGAACGCGGGCAACCAGGCTACCGGGCCCGTCAGGTCGCGGACGCCGTGTGGGGTTCGGCCACCGCGATCGACGAGGCGCGCGTCTTGCCTGTCGATCTCCGCCGCGAGCTGGCGGTGTCGTTCACCTTCGATACGGTGGCCGACACGGAAATCCTCGTGACGGACGGCGGCCTGACCGAGAAGGGTCTCCATCGCCTGGCCGACGGCGCCCTCGTCGAGTCCGTGTTGATGCACTACCCGGCCCGGGGCGCGATGCGCGAGCGACACACGCTGTGCATCTCGAGCCAGGCCGGTTGCGCCGTGGGCTGCCCGTTCTGTGCCACCGGCGAGCTCGGCTTCACTCGCGACCTGGCGGTGGCCGAGATCGTGGATCAGGTCCGCCTGGCATCGCGGCGACTGTCGGCCGCCGGGCAGCGGTTGACCAACGTGGTGTTCATGGGCATGGGCGAGCCATTGCTCAACCTCGACCGGGTGCTCGCGGCCATCGAGGCCCTGAACGACCGGCATCGGTTCGGGCTCGGCGCGCGACACATTACCTTGTCGACGTCCGGCGTGGTACCGGGCATCCGTCGGCTGACCGCGCTGGGCCCACAGTTCACCCTGGCGGTCTCGCTCCATGCCGCCCGCGATCCGTTGCGGGACGTCCTCGTGCCGCTCAACCGTCGCTGGCCGGTCGGCGAGGTGGTCGCAGCTGCCCGTGACCACGCGGCAGCCACCGGTCGTCGTATCACCTACGAGGTGACGATGATCGGCGGCATCAACGACACCGACGCCGACGCTGACGCGATGGTCGAGCTCCTTCGCGGCGATCACGCTCACGTCAATCTGATCCCGATGAACCCGGTCGCCCACACGCCATGGGCGGCCAGCCCGATGCCGGTCATCGACCGGTTCGCCGGGATGCTCCGCTCGGCGGGCATCCAGACGACGATCCGCATCAACCGTGGCCAGGAGGTGGGCGCCGCGTGCGGCCAGCTCGCTGCCGAACGAGGGGGTGAGCCACCGGCGCCGGCGGTCGCGCGGCGGCGTGCCCGCCTCGTGGCGGAGAGCGCGGCGGCGCTCCGCGGCGAACGCAGCCACGATCCGGTGCCCGCCGGAGTGGGGGAGTAGCCGTGTCCGGCGGACGGGCAAGGATTGCAGCGAGCATCCTCGATGCCGACCTGTCCAACCTTGCCTATGCCGTTCGCCGGCTGACCGCCGCCGGTGCCGATCGGATCCACCTGGATGTCATGGACGCTCATTTCGTCCCGAACCTCACATTCGGGGCGAAGACGATTGCCCACCTGCGCAAGCGGACCGAGCTGCCGCTCGATGCCCACCTGATGATCAGCGAGCCCGGCCGCTATCTCGACGAGTACCTTGACGCCGGCTGCGATTCGATCACATTCCACGTCGAGATCGAGGAGGAGGTCGCGCCGATCCTCCGGCGGATCCACGCCGCCGGTCGAGCGGCCGGTCTGTCCATCCGGCCCGCCACGCCGCTCAGCGCCCTCAGGCCGCACCAGGAGCTCCTCGACATCGTGCTGATCATGACCGTCGAGCCGGGGTTCGGCGGGCAGGTCTTCATGCGCGACGTCGCCAAGGACAAGCTGCTCGCGGCGCGCGACCTGCTCAGCCACAAGGTCCACGGCGGGGAGGTCCATGTCGACGGCGGCGTCAATCGCGAGACGGCCGAGTTCGTCGGTGCGCTGGGCGTCGACATCTTGGTCGTCGGATCCGCGCTGTTCACCAAGGGGCGGGACATGGGGCGCGAGATCCGATTGATAAGGGCGCTCGCGGATGAGGGCTACCAATACGGGCTCAACAACGGCGTGCCGCCGATCCCGCGGGATCGGATGGTCACGTTCACCTCGCTGCCCAAACACATCGCGCGCCGGTTCATGGACGAGATCGAGGCCGGTGGCGTGCCGGTCGTGATGCTTCGCGGCGACGGCCAGATCAACCCCGACGGCGTCCGCGACTACGACCTGCTTGTCCCGGCCACGGTCGAGGCCCTCGTGGTCGAGCGTCACGCCGATGCCCGCGTGGCGTATCAGCGGGAGGCGACCGACTGGCGGGAGGTCTTCATCCGCGAACGAGGCGTGATCGCCCCACCCAGCCATCCGTGAGGGCGCTGCTCCAACGGGCGACACGCGGCGAGGTCAGGATCGACGGCGAGGTCGTGGGCTCGATCGGCGAGGGTCTGGTCGTCCTGCTCGGCGTCGGTCACGACGACACCGAGGCGACCGCCGTGGACCTCGCCAGGCGGGTGGCGGAGCTACGCATCTTCCGCGACGACGAAGGGCGGACCAACCGCTCGCACCACGAGACGGGCGGCTCGGCGCTTGTGGTCTCGCAGTTCACGTTGTACGCGGACACGCGCCGTGGCCGCCGTCCGGGGTTCACGAAGGCGGGACCTCCAGAGCTCGCTGAACGGCTCTGGCGCACGTTCGCCGAGACGCTCACATCGCTTGGGGTGACCGTCGAGACCGGCCGCTTCGGTGCCGAGATGGACGTCGAGCTCGTCAACGACGGCCCGTTCGCGATCTGGCTCGATACCGAGGCGAGCGCGTGACAGCGCCCTCGACCCTGCAGCCGTGCCGGCAGGAACCGGCGGGTTTACTTGGCGGCTTTGAGCTGGGTTCGGCGGCAGCGCGTGCAGACGAGGGCCCGCGTGGGCGTGCCCTTTTCGCGAATGACGAGCGGCTGGAGGTTCGGCTGCATCCGGCGGTGCGCACGGACACGGTTCATCCCAGATGACTGGGGGTTGAAGCCGCCCATGGATGTCTTGCCGCAGATCGCGCAGGAGCGGGCCATGCGTGGTCCTCTGGAGGGTTCAGGATCAGGGGAGTGAGCCCGGACAGGCTCGAACGGAGCGGTAGAATACCACACGGCCTCGACGGCCCCGCTCGATCGACGCCCGAACACCCTGGAGGTCGCGCCGCGTGCCATCGATCCCGACGCACGGCCGTACCCTTGTCACGCGGCAGGCCGTGCTCGACCTGATCCGCACGGCGACCGTGGGCTCGTACGGGGTGACCGGTTTTGCCGCCAGCCCCGTGGATCACCTGCTTGGGAAACTCGGGCTGCGACAGCCGGGGATCGGCCTTCGCCTGGACGCCGGTCTCGAGATCGAGCTCGACCTGATGATCGCGTCGGGTGTGCCCGTGGCCGAAGTCGCGCGCCAGGTGGATTCAGCGATCCGGTACTCGATCCGACGCGCACTGTCGCGCGAGGTCACCCGTCTGACGATCCATGTCGACGGCCTCCGGCTCGCGCCCGGCGCTCCGCCGATCAACGTCCCGGCGGACCGAAGCGCGATTCGGCCGCGCGATCTCGCGGACAGCGGCACGGACGTCGCCTGATGGTCCGGCGCGCCTGTGATGGCGCCGGGCTGCTCGAGGCCTTCCGCGCCGCCGTCGCCAACCTGGAAGCGCACGTCGACGAGATCAACGCGCTGAACGTCTACCCGGTCCCGGATGGCGACACGGGTTCGAACATGTTGGCAACGGTGCGCGCCGCCCTCGACGAGGCCGAGGCCGTCGCCGGCCAGCCAGCCGACCGGATGGCGGCGGCCATAAGCTTCGGCGCCCTCATGGGTGCACGCGGCAACTCCGGGGTCATCACCAGCCAGATCTTCCGCGGCATGGCCGAGGGGTTCGGCGGCAAGGCACGGTTCAACGGCCTCGACCTGGCGCACGCATTGTCAGAAGGGGCGCGGACGGCGTACGGCGCGGTTGCCAAGCCGGTCGAAGGGACGATCCTGACCGTGATCCGGGAGTCCGCCGACGCCGCCGTCACCGCCGCCGAGCACGACGCCGACATCGAGACCGTGCTTGGGGCGACGCTCGACGCTGCCGAGCGCTCGGTCGCGCGGACGCCCAGCCTGCTCGCCATCCTGCGCGAGGCCGGGGTCGTCGATTCGGGCGGGCAAGGGCTCTACCGGTTGTTCCAGGGCGCGCTGCTGCATCTTGCCGGTCGATCCCCGGTCGGCGCCGTGCCCGCGAGGTCGCGCGCGGGGACCGGCCCGAAGGTCTCCACCCTGGTCGCCCATGCGGACGAGGGGTTCGGCTACGAGACGATGTTCCTGCTCCAGCCCAATGGCGCCGGATCCCTCGACGTGGATGCGATCCGCGATCACCTCGAGTCGATCGGCGAATCCGTCCTCGTTGCCGGGGACGCACGGGCGCTCAAGGTGCACGTCCACAACGAGCGGCCCGACATCGTCATCGGGTATGGCCTGTCCATTGGAACCCTCAGCCGGATCAGCGTCGAGAACCTGGACAACCAGGCGCGCGACGTCCGGGAATCGCGGGCGGCATCGTTCACGGGAACGCTTCCCGACGGTGATGCGATGCAGCACGCCGTCCCTGATCCGGCACCGGCACCCACGTCGGCACCGGCACCCGCACTCGGGGTGGTGGCGGTCGCTTCCGGCGACGGGCTGGCGGCGATCTTCCGCGAGTTCGGCGTCGCGGCGGTGGTCAACGGTGGCCAGTCCGCCAACCCGAGCACCGGGGAGCTGCTCGAGGCGATCGACGCCGTGGCGGCCCGGGAGATCATCGTCCTGCCCAACAATCCGAACGTCGTGCTGGCTGCCCGGCAGGTCGCCTCGTTGACGGATCGCTCCGTCACCGTCGTCCCGACACGGAACGCCGCGGAGGGATTCGCCGCGCTGCTGTCGCTCGATCCCCAGCTCGACGGGCCTGCAAATGCGGCACCGATGACCGAAGCCGCGCGGGCGATCCAGTCGTTCGTCGTCACCGAAGCCGTCCGCGCCGCCACCATCGGCGGACGCAACGTCAAACGGGGACAGACGATCGCGCTCGACCCTGACGACGGGCTCGTGGCAGTCGACGGCGATCGGGTCAAGTGCGTGCTCGCCGCGGTGGCATCGCTGCAACCCGGGTTCGAGCTCCTGACAATCTTCTACGGCGACGGCGCGGGTCTTGCCGAGGCCGAGGGGATCGCCAAGCGGATCGGCGCGATTCTGCCGGCCGTCGACGTGGAGGTGCGGCACGGTGGCCAGCCGTTCTACCGGTACCTGATCGCCGCCGAATAGGCATGGCCAAGGCAACCGCCCCGGCTCCCGTTCCGACCGATCCGGTCGAGCTCCTGTCGACCCCGCTGGCGAGGTCCGGGCTCGCTGCCGGGACACTGCTCCGTCGGACCGGCATCCGGCTCGGGTTTTACACCGTTCGCGACCTGCTGTTCCACCTGCCACGGCGGTACGACGACCTGCGCGAGATGCGCAAGCTCGGCGACCTCGTCTGGGTCGAAGACGGCACGGTCGTCTCGGCCCGTGTCCGAGTCGCGGACGTCAAGGTGGAGCCGACGTTTCGTCGCCGGGTCCAGCGGACGATCGCGCGGCTCGAGGACGAAACCGGCAGCGTCGACGCGACGTGGTTTGGGCGGCGGTTCATCGAACGGCGGCTGCACGTGGGTGGCGAGGTCGTGGTATCGGGCCGGGTCAAGCACTTTGGGCGCCGGCTGACATTCGACAACCCCGAGTTCCAGGCGGTCACGGCCGATGACAGCGAGGTGCTGCACGCCGGCCGCATCGTGCCGGTATACCCGCTGACCGCGGGGTTGACTGCCGCCCGGCTTCGGTCCGCCATCCGCGAGGCGCTCGATCGCGCCGGTCACGCCTACCCCGAATACCTGCCCGGCCTGATCCTGCGCGAGGAGGCGCTCGTGCCGATCACCCGCGCGATCGAGGAGGCGCACTACCCCGACACGTTCGATGGTCGCGACGCCGCGCTACGCCGCCTCGCGTTCGACGAGCTGCTCGCGCTCCAGATGGGGATGGTCGGCCGGCGACGCCAGCGCATCCGCGAGGCGGCACCCGAGCTGACCCTCGCAACCACTGACGATGCCGAGATCCGGGCCTCGCTCACGGCCGCCCTCCGGGCAAAGATCGGCCGACCGGTCGAGCTCACCGACGACCAGTCGGCGGCGATGACGGCCATCCGCGCGGACCTTGCCCGTGCGACCCCGATGTTGCGCCTGTTGCAGGGGGACGTCGGCGCGGGCAAGACCGCGGTGGCGTCGTACGCGCTGGCGGTGGCCGCACGTGCCGGGGTCCAGGGCGCGCTCCTCGCACCCACAGACCTGCTTGCCCGACAGCATCTCGAGACGATCGGCGGGTTGCTCGAGGGGGTCGGTCTCGGCGTCACGCTGCTCACCGGCTCGCTGCCGGCGGATACCAAGGCCAAGGCGTCCGACGCCATCCGCTCCGGTCAGGCCATGGTCGTGGTGGGGACCCACGCGCTGATCCAGGAGTCGGTGGCGTTTCGTGATCTCGGCATGGTCGTCATCGACGAGCAACACCGGTTTGGCGTGGATCAGCGCGCCCAGCTCGAGGCGAAGGCCGGTGGCCGGTCGCCGCACGTCCTGTTGATGACGGCGACCCCCATCCCGCGCACGCTTGGCCAGCTGTTCTACGCCGACCTCGATGTCGCCGACCTCCGGACGCCACCGGCGGGACGGGTCCCGATCCGGACCGGGATCCGCCGCCCCACGGACCTCGACCGGACGTGGCAGAAGGTTCGGGAGGAGGCAGCCGCCGGTCACCGTACATTCGTCGTCGTTCCGCTCATCGAAGAGAGCGGCGATGAGGGCGACGGTTCGGTGGCCGCGGAGAGCGAGGCTCTCCGCCTGTCGGCGTTGCTCGCACCGCTGCGCGTCGGCTTGGTGCATGGCCGGATGAAGCCGGCCGAGCGTGACGCCGAGATGACCAGGTTCCGCGATGGCGACCTGGATGTCCTCGTCGGCACGACGGTCGTGGAGGTCGGTGTGGACGTGCCCGCGGCCACGATGATGATCGTCGAGGGCGCCGATCGGTTCGGCCTTGCCCAGCTCCACCAGCTCCGTGGCCGGGTCGGTCGGGGCGACGTGGAGTCGTTCTGCGTCCTTGTCTCGGATTCGACCGACGAGGTTGCCCAGGCACGGCTAAAGGCCGTCGCCGAGCTGCGCGACGGGTTCGAGCTGGCGGAGCGCGATTTCGAGCTGCGTCGCGAAGGCGACGTGCTCGGCGTGGCGCAGAGCGGCCTGCCACGGCTGCGCATCGCGTCGCTCCAGGACGCCTCGCATCGCGATCTGGCTGTCCGGGCCCGTGCCCACGCGGAGTCGCTGCTCGACGCCGAGGGTCGCCTGGATCCACCGCGGCCGGCCCTCGCCGCGGAGCTCGAAACAGGCTGGCTCCGGCGGGTAGCCTCCGCGGAACCGGCAAGCGGCGTATGACCCGAGAGCAGGCGGCCCGTCCCTGGACGGCCTGCCGTGGCTGACGCCGGTCGCGTGATTGCCGGCAGCGCCCGCGGCATTCGGCTCGAGGCACCAGGATCGGGCACGCGCCCGCTTGGCGACCGGGTGAAGCAGACGCTGTTCGCCGTGCTCGACCCCGATCTGCCCGATGCTGTGGTCCTGGACCTGTTCGCCGGGAGCGGCGCCGCCGGGATCGAGGCGTTGTCGCGTGGTGCGCGAAGGGCGACGTTCGTCGAGCGCGACCAGGACGCGGTCAGAATCATTGCCGCCAACCTCGTGCGCGCGCACCTGGCCGAGCGGGGCTCGGTCGCCCGCGCGGAGGCGCTCGACTGGCTTCGTCGGGGGCGCCCAGTTGCATCGGAGCCGTTCACGGTTGCCCTCGTGGATCCACCATACGGCCAACCGGACCTGCTCGTGGCGGCCCTCGAGGCGCTCGGTCCGCACCTCGCACGCGGTGCCCGGGTCGTGGCCAAGCACTTCTGGCGCGAGGGGCCGCCGGCGGTGGTCGGACTGCTAGCATCCGAACGTGAGCGCCGGTTTGGCGAGACGGCGCTGACCTTCTACCGCCACCAGGAGCAGCGATGAACACCGTCGCGGTCTACCCCGGCTCGTTCGATCCGATCACCAACGGCCACCTGGACATCGTCGAGCGGGCCACCAAGGTGTTCGACCGCGTCATCCTGGCCGTCCTTGCCAACCCGCGCAAAGCGCCGCTGCTCGATGTCGAGACCAGGATCCGGGTCATTCGGGAGGCCATGGTCGCGGCCGGCACGACAGAGCGGATCGAGGTCGAATCGTTCGACGGCCTGACCGTCGAGCTGTGTCGCACCCGCGGGGCAAGCTCGATCGTTCGCGGCCTTCGTGCCATCAGCGACTTCGAGTCGGAGATGCAGCTTGCCCACAACAACCGGGTTCTCGCCCCGGGCATCGACACCGTTTTCTTCATGACCGCGGTCGAGCACGGGTATGTCAGCTCGAGCCTGGTCAAGGAGATCGCCGCGTTTGGCGGGGACGTATCCACGATGATCCCGGAAGCGGCCGTCGCCGCCCTCGCCGAACGGGCGCGGGGCGGCTGAGCCGCGGCCAGCATGCCATAATCGATCCGGGTTCGGCCCGTCCCGAACCGATCGACCCAGGAGGGCAACGCAGATCGACATCATCTTCCTCGTCGAGCGCCTCGAGTCGCTGATTGCCAACGGCAAGAAGCTGCCGCTCACGACCAACGTGGTGCTCGATCAGAATGCGGCGCTCGGGCTCATCGACGAGCTTCGCGTCGCGGTTCCCGAGGAGGTCCGGGCGGCCAAGCGGATCAACGCCGAGGGCGAACGGATCATCGAGAAGGCCCAGGACGAGGCCGAGCGGATCGTGGCCAAGGCACAGGAGCAGGCCGCGTTCCTGATCGACGAGCGTGGCCTGACCCAGGCCGCCGAGGCGCTGAGCCGGCAGATCGTCGCCGACGCCCATGAGAACGCCGACGAGATCCGTCGCGGCGCCGACGAATACGCCGTGAGCGTCCTGGTCGGTCTGGAGGGCGACGTCGTCAAGACCCTTCAGAGCATCAAGAAGGGGATCACGATGCTCGACGAGCGACGCGCGACCCTTGACGTCGACGGGCACAGCGGAGGTGAGGAGACTCTCGAGGAGCCGTGGGAGGACGAGGCCGGCGAACGATCGCAGGCCAGCCGGTGACCGCGCGGCCACTCGAGGGGCCGCTCGTCTGGAACGTCGGGGGGCTCCTCGCCGAGAACGCCGGAGCCGAGCGGGACCACGCGGTCGACGGCGTTCCGATTGGCCTCGGTGAGGACCTGCGGCTCGCCGCTCCGGTCGAGGGACGCGTCCGCTTGATCCGGACGAACCGCGGGATCCTGGCAACCACGGACCTGTATGGCGCGCTCGCGCTCGAGTGCAGCCGCTGTCTGCGGGACGTCACGCATCCCGTGGAGCTGAAGCTCCAGGAGGAGTATCTGCCGTCACTCGAGATTGCCACCGGCCGGCCCCTTCCGATGGACGACGAACCGGACATCGCCCGGCTGAATGACCACCACGAGCTGGATCTCGAGACGCCGGTCCGCGAAGCCCTGCAGCTCGCCGAGCCCATCGCCCCGCTCTGCCGCCCGGACTGCCCGGGGCTGTGCATCGTGTGCGGCGGCCGAATGGACGAGGGGACGCACGATCATCCCGGCGACGACACCGATCCGCGGCTCGAAGCCCTGCGCGGCTTCCAGCCGGACAACTGACGACGACCGTCCGAGTTTCAGGGTAGACTCCGCCGTCGACGCGAGGCCACCCCTGAACCAGCGCCGCGCCCGCAGGGCGGCAGAGGCGAAGGCGGAGGGGAGCAGCGCAGCGAGCGCACCCAAGGTGCGTGAGCGAAGCAGCGGAGCCGACAACGAACGCATCAGCCGTCCGGTGGGCGCCCACGATAAGGAGCACGAAACCCAATGGGTGTACCCAAGCGACGTGTCTCGCATGCCCGACAGGGCGAGCGTCGCGCGCACCTCGCCATCGAGCTGCCCAACCTCGAGGAGTGTTCGCACTGCCACGAGATGAAGCTGCCGCATCACGTCTGTCCCAACTGCGGCTACTACAACGGTCGGCTCGCGGTCCAGCTCAAGCCTGAGACGCGGCCCGACGACGCCGCGCGCTGACGCGGTGACCGGTTCCCCACGGACGGAGGGCGAACCGGCCGGCGCCGGCGTCCGTGTCGCGGTCGACGCCATGGGCGGCGATCATGGCCCCGCCGAGGTCATTCCGGGCGCGCTGGGTCACGCCGCCAACCATCCGGGGGATCGGGTGATCCTCGTCGGTGACGAACGGACCCTGCGGACGATCGCGGGCGATCTCCCCTCGAATGTTTCGGTGGTGCACGCCGCCCAGGTCATCGGCATGGATGAACATCCCGCCCTCGCCATGCGGGAGAAGAAGGACGCCTCGATCATCGTGGCGATGGACCTCGTCAAGCGAGGCGAGGCCGATGCCGTCGTCACTGCCGGTCACACGGGCGCCGGCATGGCGGCCGCGATCCTGCGGCTGGGGAGGCTCCCCGGCGTCGATCGGCCGGCGCTGGC